>JACDGI010000799.1 GCA_013821665.1 Anaerolineae bacterium | reverse complement strand
GCAGCAAGCGGTGAAAAAGCGGTGTCTGTCGGCAGATTCAGTTTAGAGACCACCTGCTCGTGCAAAAAAGTGATCGCGACTTCAGACGAATCTACAGCAGCAGGTGCTTGTAAATCGGGCAAACTTTTTAGCTTGGCGATGAATTCACGCGCTGCGGCAGATGACAAAATCTTGCGGCGATCAAATACATCAACCAGAAGATCAGTATATTTGCCATCGTGCAGTAGATTATCGGCTGCTAAAAATGCCTGCGCCATATCAGCGAAGGTTAGCTCGCAAACAGGGCCGAGTTCAACAGCCGAAATGAGCAGATTGCCAACAATATCGCGGGTGCCATGGATAGCGATACGATCTGCCGGAACCTGCCGCATCTGCTCGTAGATGCCCGCTATAATATCGTAAAATGCGCCGGTGAACAGCCGAGAATAATTATGTTTCTCGCGGGAAAGTTCGAGTTCAGGATCGGTCGGGGTTGTCGGTAGCTGGTCAAAGGGAACATCGGTGAACTTATTGAGCGCGTTACGCAAATAAACGGTACGGCCTTGAACCTTTTCGCCATGTGCTTGTAAGCGTTTTGTGACCTGCTCAGCGATTACACTAATGAAATTATCGATGCGTAAATCGCCGCCTGTCCAATCCAACAAGCGCTTAATGAGGGAGTCATCGTGTAAGGCGACCAATACCGCCGTCATGTCGCCAAAGCTCTCATGAAAAGCATTTGAACCGAGGCCAAATGATTCGTTGTAAAGATCGCGCATCCCATCCAGAATAGCGTGGCCGGTTTCGTGGCTCACAATATCAGCGCTTTGCGACGATTGAATTACAGCGTTGTCATCTTGAAAACCGTTAAAGCCCAACATGTGGTCGAGTTCACTGTAATAGGCATTGCCACCGACACCTGCGTGGGGGTCAATCGTCAACCGTTCTTGATGAAACGACCACGGTAAGGCACGCTGAGCATAACGTTCGTACATACGAAGGGTAAAGGTGGCATAGTAAAAACTATTCACTTGATCGAACTCCGGCTTACCCGGCCAAAACATGTAATTCCCCTGAGCATCTGGTTGGGCCGGCGCGGCAAGATGATCTTGCACTTGAAAGCGCGAATTAACCAAGCCGGGGTTGATATAGCTGGCGGTCATCTGGCGAATTTCAGGATCGCTGACAAAGGGGTCCTGCGGATAAACCGTTACATTGACGAAGCCCTGTCCCTGCCCCAATTCAGGCTGTGCTTGAGGTTGGAGGGTGAAGGTTGTTTCGGCTTTTTGTGCGATGTCAGCAGGTGCATCCGACTCATTCTGTTCTTGCAAGCGGCGCAGTAAATTAAAGGTCGAGGTGCTGTTATCGGTCATCCAGTCGAACCTCCTGTTGATAGGCAAGCGAAATAAAATATCGCGTAATCAGTATACGTGTTTCGGAATGAAAAGTTATTAACAACCCGAATCATGTACCTTGAAGGGGAAGCAAATCAATAAAGGCGGTGGCGGCATCATTTGGGGAATAACGCTTACGTACCGCAATTAGATAGGTGCGGGCGTTATCAACACCTTTGAGAGCAATGGTGCGAAGGGTGCCCTGCTGGACTTCGCGTTCGATGGCGATCTTCTGGATGAGTGCTACGCCTAAGCCCAATTCGACGCTGCGTTTAATGGCTTCGGTTTCACCGAGCAAAATAGTCTCGACACTCATGAGCCGATCTTCACCAAACAAGCGCGATACTGTCTTATAAAGGGCTGAGCCGGGTTCGCGCGTCAGCAGCACGCGGGTGGAAATCTGTTCAATGCGAACGCTTTCATAACTCGCCCATTCATCCTGCGGGCTGACGATGACCACCAATTGATCGTGCATAAAGGCTTTGGTTTCGACATCGGGATGTTCCGCCGGAGAGCCGACTAAGGCAATATCAATTTCGCCAGCGCTAAGCTGTGACAACAGTTCGCCCGTGTTGCCTACCACTAATCGGACACGATAATCAGCATGTTCGGTGCGATAACGGCTCAGCAATCCGGGCAATATGTAAGTGGCTAAAGTATGTCCCACACCCAATTTGAGTAATTGTTTGGTCAGGCCGGCCTCATTGCGAACGGCGATGAGGGCTTCATCTGCAAGTTTGAGTAAGCGTTCTCCATAGGCAAATAGGACTTCACCAGAGGCGGTCAAGCGCATCTTGCGGGTGTTGCGATCAATGAGATGTATGCCTAATTCACTCTCTAACGCCGCAACTTGCTGGCTGACAGTTGGCTGCGTCATATGGAGCATGGCAGCAGCACGGGTAAAGCTGCCGAGACGTGCTACAAATACATAAATACGCAGGCGATGAACATCTAACATGGTTATTTATTGAAACGGCCTATGAATCCCATTAAATCTATCCATTTGAATAATAACTAAAAGAGGCATAGGATTCAACGAGAACACTAAACATTCATTTTCAACACCAAACAAGGTCATTCTTTTGGCGGCGACCATATGTCCATTGAGACTGACAGGAACTCATTGTTTTGAGTAAAATTGGTAGCGATTTCCTTTTAGTGCGTAATATTAGTGTCTCTAGAATAATTTTTTGGTAGCAATGCCGGATTAGTCATCCGGTTTAAACGGTTTTTGGACAACTCAACAACGAGAGGACGACAGACAGATGGCAAAGATATTGGACAGCTTCGGAACACGCGGCACTTTAAATACTGCTAAAGGTGAAGCCACAATTTACCGGCTCAACAAACTTACTGAAAAGGGTGTTGGTCATGTCGATAAACTGCCCTTTAGCATCAAGATATTATTGGAAAATGCGCTCCGCAACCTTGATAACTTTCAAGTGAATGAGGAAGCTGTTCAAAACCTCGCCAATTGGGATGCTAAGAACGTCAGTCAGGTTGAAATCCCTTTTAAACCGGCACGTGTCATCTTACAAGATTTTACGGGCGTGGCATGTGTGGTGGATCTGGCTGCGCTGCGGAGCGCGATGGTACGCATGAACGCCGAACCCAAGAAGATCAACCCGACTATTCCGGTTGATCTAGTGATCGACCATTCGGTACAGGTAGATCGTTTCGGCTCAGCTAACGCGATTATGATGAACTCCTCGCTGGAATTCGAGCGTAACCAAGAACGCTATGAATTCCTGCGCTGGGGACAAAACGCCTTCGACAACTTCAAGGTTGTGCCGCCAGCAACCGGTATCGTGCATCAGGTCAACTTGGAATACCTCGCAAAGGGAGTCCAGTTATTCACCGATGATGAAGGCCGCAAGGTACTGCTGCCGGATTCGTTGGTTGGCACGGACAGCCACACCACTATGATTAACGGTCTGGGTGTGCTGGGTTGGGGTGTCGGCGGTATTGAAGCCGAGGCAGCCATGCTTAACCAGCCGATCTATATGCTGATGCCGGAAGTCATTGGCTTTAAGCTGACAGGTAAGATGCCTGAAGGGACAACCGCTACCGATTTGGTATTGGTAGTCACTCAAATACTCCGCAAAAAAGGTGTGGTTGATAAGTTTGTTGAGTTCTTTGGTGC
>JACDGI010000798.1 GCA_013821665.1 Anaerolineae bacterium | reverse complement strand
TGTTGGTGGTGTCTCATTTTCTCAGGTTTCGATTGGTTTTAGAGAACTCTATCTTAACCTGTTTTTTTGCCTCACCACCTCAAATACCTACCCCTGAAAGCCTTTATCCCTCCCCGCTTCGCAGAGAGGGAATTCAATACATTTCTTAATTTGCTTGCGGATTAGATCAAATTTTCTAATCAGATGCTCAGGTAAAATGCTTGCATTTGACAAGCGATCCGGTGTAAGTTGAGAATGCCAGTTCTTGATTTTATTGGCAACTTACAAAGGATGTGTCCCATGCTTAAAAGCGATAAGGCCTTTAGTGGTTTCTCGGTCAATGATATGGCAAAGGCCAAAGAGTTCTACGGCAAAACACTCGGTTTGAATGTGAGCGACGGGCCGATGGGCAACTTGGAGTTGAAGATTGGCAACGGCAACTCGATTTTCATTTATCCCAAGCCGAACCATGAAGCGGCAACCTACACGATCCTTAATTTTCCAGTGGATAATATTGATGCGGCGGTGGATGAGTTGACTCAAAAGGGCGTGAAGTTCGAGCATTATGATATGGGCGACTTCAAGACTGACAGCAAAGGTGTCCTGCGTGGTGGCGGTCAATATGGCCCGGATATCGCGTGGTTTAAAGATCCGGCGGGAAATATTTTGTCGGTGCTGGTCGGGTAAAACATTCGCTTATTTCCGACTCTCTCGATGTGAGGTGGTGGCTGATCACAATCGGTTGCCACCTCACATTTTTTGATTTTGTAAAAGATGGAGGGCATAAGGCCTGTGTCCCTACAAAAGATGGCAGCTTCGATCATTGATGGAACCTTTTGGTGCTTGATAACGTTTAACAAATTAGGGCGAGGAAAAGAAACCCCTACCCTAACCCTCCCCCGTATACAGGGGAAGGAATAAATCAGAAATAATGCTTCGTATCAGAAGTTAAAGCACATGAAGCATCATACAGGCAAGGAGAAATTAGGTAAATAATCCTATTTACGTAAAATTAACAAACAATTGTGATGAAAACTTCAGAGTCGTTATATATTATAACTAATCAACGGTGTAAGAGGATTACTTAGACCATGTACCAGATGCCAAAACTTGCTACCCGTGAAATGCCACGCTTCATCAACCTTGAACGGATGACTCCCGATTTCAGCATTTATGACCACGCAGGCAAAACACAGATCCTCTCTAATATGTTGGGGATGAACGGCGTGGTGTTGGGTTTTATCGGCGAAATTTGGAATCCGGTCAATATCCAACGCATTATCTGGTTGCAAAAACACGCCCACAGTATTCATCGCAGCGGTTATAAGTTGGCACTCATTACGCGTGACCAACCGCAAATGCTGTATGGCTATTACGTAAGCAGTCTGACACCGCCGCCCTTCCCACTGCTGACGGATGTGGGGGGCGAAGTTCACAGCATATTCGATATGACAGGACGTTCTGGCATGGTGGTACTTGACCGGATGAAGATCGCCCGCCACAAATGGGAAATGCCCGCCGACCGCATTTGGCCGCGCTTAACTGACATCATGGGTATTCTCGAAGCAGCCTGACTCCCTGCTCAGATACCAACGTTTCTCCTCCTGCAACAACGCGAGTACAAAGGCTCGCGTTGTTGCATTTATGAGACATTTGCGACACCTCAATTTTTGACAGCCCATCAAATGCTAAGATTATTTACTTGACAGTAATTTCATCATTTATATTACCCCTCCGACTGCCCTACGCTTTCATCAGTCAACCTGCATCATTATCCCTCAGCGCTATAATTTCCCTTTTGCGAAAGAGGAGTTCAATGAAGCGCCAAATTATCCTAATTGCTGCACCTTTCATTTTATTGGTTACGCTCGCCGCTGTCTTCGCCTCAACCCATGTGGAAACTCCGAATGATCCACGAACAAACCCTGATGCCAACGCGTGCTACACCGGTGGTTCGTTGGCGGGCAAATGCAAATTAGACGACCAATTATGGATTGCCGGTTGGTACGAAATCCGCCTCGAATATGGACTGATCACGCGGGGTCAGTTTCCTGACCCATACAAATGGTTATTGTCAGATCCACCTGAGGATGCGACTGCTGATGGGACACGGATATTCCCAACAGGTCAGCCCCCAGTGCCGACATCTCCTCCTATCACACCTTCACCTACACCTACAGCCGGACCTACAGTGACTCCCAATGGGATATAATATGCGTTCTCATGAACGGCATATTGAAAGGTCATCATAAATGAAGCGTACCCTCCTCTTAGGTGTTGCGGCACTTGCCCTACTGATTTCGCTCGTGGCGGCGGCTGCCACCACAGCTTCAGAAACACCTAATAATCCGCAAACAAACCCTGATGCCAACGCGTGCTATACAGGCGGTTCGATGGTGGGTAAATGCAAGCTGGACGGCGAATTATGGAAGGCGGGATGGTACGAGATTCGCTTGGAATACGGTTTAATTTCACGCGACCAAGTGCCTGATCAGTACAAGTGGCTGTTGAATGAGCCAGCGACGACACAAGAGCCTTTACAGCCGACCCCTACAAAATTACCGGGTTAAGCAGTCTTGACCCACAAAACCAAACTTTAACAATCAAGTCGGGTTTTGTGGGTGATCTCATCGTCATATCGGTAGTAAATGAGTTAAACTATCGGATGTATTAATCAACCATCGGATAGGTGTCGATATAGCTTTGGATACTCAACTCGAAATTGATGCCAGCCAATTGTGGTCGCTGCTGTTCACTATCGTGCTGGATGGTGAGAAGCGCTTAGGCGCTAACCTTGCCGCGCATCAACTCACTCCACCTCAATTTTATGTGCTTAAAACCCTGACCGAACGCGGGGGGCGCTGCCCGATTGGCGCGATTGCGCGGCAGCATCATCTGACCAACGCCACCATGACCGGATTGGTCAAACGATTGGAAGCGATGGAGCCGCCGCTGGTCATCCGCGAACAACGCGAGAGTGATCGCCGCTCGGTGGATGTGATTCTCACACCTGCCGGAGCCGAGCGGTTTATGGCTGTACAAACCGATTTACTCCAACAAATGCAGCTTTTGTTCAGCCTAATCAGCAACGAAGAACGGCAAGATTTGATCCGCTATCTGACGCGCTACCTCGAATTTGTGCAAACGCAGTTCCCGGTCGAGATTGTCGATGATACCTCTTAGCCAAAATTCTTCAGGAATTATATCAACTTCATAATGCTACACTGAACATGACCTTATATTTATGGAGTATTGGTCATGCGTGACGCGGTCAATCTGAATGCCCTCAAAGCAGATCTAAAACGTGAACAGATCTTTCACAAGAGGATAAGACGAGGAATTTATATCCTTGCCGGAATTTTTCTATCCTTCTTAATCAATTTCATTAGTTATCCTCAACAATCAAGGCCTTCCATCTTAGCAATTTTTAACGACCGCACTTTGACACTCTCTCAAAATCTGCTTAACGGCATATTATTCATCGCGCTCCTTTTCCTCCTTAATCTCTAGCGTCATTTATTACTGGTCTATGTCCCATAG
>JACDGI010000085.1 GCA_013821665.1 Anaerolineae bacterium | reverse complement strand
AACGTGTTTATGTCCGATTCCGACCCACTCGAAAGTTCCGTCAAGCAATTGAAGGACTCCATAAAGAAGGTATAGCTAAATGAAAAAGATACCCAATCCCTATAGCGAACGTATGACGCTAAACCTCACACCCAACCAGATGCGGCGGTTAGAGGAGATACGCAACGTCCGCAGTCGTGTCGGGAACTTTGTGAGTAAGAATGATTTGGTACGCGATGCGGTCAACTACTATCTGGCCTCGCAGGAAGATTTGCCGGGGTCGCGTCGAGCCATCGCCAAAGGAATCGAGTCCAAAGTGGATACGTTGGATGCCAAAGTGGAAGCCTTGACCACTCAGTTCACCGACTTCGTCAACAGCATCCGCCGTCGTCGTGAGGGGCAGTAAAGAGATGGATCGTAAGCAGATGTGCGTGGCCAATGTGCAGTACAAGAAACCGTCCGATGACGGTGCCAAACAGTCGAAGAATCTGCTGAGGTATTTGACCTATAGGGAAAGCCGCGATGAAGCCGCACGCTATGCTACCGGTCGTGAGCGCTGGGTTGATCATGGCATGGGGGCTTCTGTGGCCGATATTGCTCAACACTGTGACGACCTCAAGAGTGAGCATGTGCTGGCATTCTCGCTCGTTTTTAATCCCAATCCCGACCTGATGGGAATGGTTGCACCTGATGGACAGGAGCAGTTTGTACGCGAATTGACTGAAAGCGTGGTGGATGACTTCTTTGATGCGCGTGGACTGGACACTGGCATCGAATATTCCTATGTCCTGCACCATCGACTGACCGATGATCCGCAAGCTCCGGGTTTACATGATCCACACACGCACATTGTGCTACCGGGAACGGTGTATGACGAGGAGCATGGTGATCGTGTCCCGTTATTCTTCAGCCGTAACAGCAAAGAAAATCACGTCGAACTGCTGCATGGGGTCACCGAACAGAAGATGAGTGATCTAATGGATCGCTACATCGGTCTGGACTGGGAACGGCGCTATGACGAACTCACGGCAGTCCGTGAGCAAGAGCGCCAGATCGTTGCCGATGAACCACATGGGGAAATCACCGACGACAAAGGCGAGGTATGGGACATGTGGTGTGGGACACGGCGAACGGATGACCAAACCACAGCGCTTGGATTTTACCGGTTCTATCCGGTGCCATCCCAAGAGGGTGATGATGCCCTCCAGCTGGAGTTTCGCCCGTTGGTATCGGGATTGACACATGAGCAAGCCGTGTTCTTCGCGGAGGCTTTCGCACGAGAAATGGATGGCGATACGGGCAAACTCAAGGATCTCACGGAAATGCTCAGCGAAATGAGTGCAGATCAACGCGCTGCACTGACAAAGGAAATAGGGCGATCTCTATCATTCGACACTTCACCCACCTTTGAACTTTAGCCAGTCGAATATACAGAGAAACACAGCCACTTTGCGCGCTCTGAGTACTCAGTAGAAGGAAACACAACCATATGACACTGAATGACATTGCCAATCACACCAATAACACGCCGGTGACCCATGCAGGTCGCCGAGTATTTTTGGCTGCCTTGTATGAAGGCAGTCTGGATGACTTATATATCGAACTGCGCTGCATCCATCCAACTACAGGGGAGGTGCGTTCACTCTGGGGACAAATGGGCAACAAGCCAGAACTTGCAGCCATGTTCAAGCAGGCTGAACGGCTCAATCATGAGGGTTTCGGGCTGTACTTTGCGCCTTGTCTGCGCAAGTCGAAACAGGGCAAAGCCGAAGCAGCCGCGCTGGTTCCAGCCTTATGGATCGACATCGACTGTGATGGGGATGAACAGCGGCGCGAAAAAGGATTGACCAAACTGCGTGCATTCGATCCGATACCGTCGTTTATCATCGACAGCGGCGGCGGATGGCATGGCTATTGGCTGCTGGAGAAACCCCTTGCACTTGAGAACGATACTGACCGGCAGAAGGTCACCAACCTGCTGCGCGGGTTATTTGCCGCACTCGGTGGCGATGACCATTACGTGAAATCCGCCGCTTCGGTCATGCGCTTGCCCGATTCGATTAATACGAAGCCCGAAAGAGGCGGAGTTGTGGTTAGTATTCTCGAAAGCTATCCAGAACGGCGTTATGCACTGGATCAATTTGCGTGGCTGGAAAGTCAACCGCAGCGGAAGAAGATCGGTGGGATGGAGGTCATAACCTTAAATGGGGATGGACATCATCCTTTGCCACCACGCACTGAACAGTATCTCGTCTCCGGTGCGAAAGAAGGTAGTCGGAATGCAGAATTATTCTTCGCCGCCTGCCAGCTGCGCGATGCGGGGCAAAGCCAATCCGACGCCGAACAGGTTCTGGTCCCAAGACATGTCGCCGACGGCAGCAGCGAACGTGAGGCATTAGCAACCATCCAGAGTGCTTACAGCCGCAGTCCACGCGAACCGATTACCGCACAAAAGGATGGCGCGCGTCAAAAGGTCAGCCAGCTTATCCAGCAATTTGGGGTTGACCGCAAAGCCGATTATCCAACAAGCGAGCAGATTATGGCCGCCGTCGAAGCTTGCCTCCATCTCAATCCGGTTGAATGGGCAGAAGAACGCCAGCGCCTCAAAAGTGTCTGCGGAGCTGGGCTGAAACTCACGGACATTGACCGGTTGTATCGAGAACGGAAACGTGCCAGCGAGCAGCAGCAACAGCAGGAATATGTCGATAGCGAAAGTTATTTACTGCGGGATGGCAAGATGATTTACCGCAAGGAAGGCTATCACGGCACATCCGAAAAAACAGTTGCGGATTGGAACGCGACTGCCCTTTACCAGACCTGCCAAATAGATGACAATGGCAAAGAAGGGCATATCACGGCTCTTGAACTCCGACGGGGCGACGCGGTTAAAACGCTTGAAATACCGGGTGATGTGTTTGTCGATGATATCGCACTGCGGCGTTTTATTGGAGCAAGTGCCGGATCGCAGTATGTCGTCCGGGCAGGCATGTCCAAACATCTGGTGCCCGCCATCGTGCAGTTATCTGGTGAATTTCCTACCCATCGCCATTACAACTTCATGGGCTGGATGCAACTTGATAACCAATGGGTGTATGTATCCCCACAAGATTGTATTACGGCACAGGGCAAGCTGCCTGAACCACCATCCGTCGAGCTGGATCATCGGCTGCGCGACTATAGACTCAAGGACGGGGGTTGGAACGAGGGCTTACAGGCATTTGAGGCACTGACCAAAGTGCTGCCGTCTGCGATGGCATCCACACTGATCGCTTTTGCACTGCTTCCAGTGCTGCAACGCTTTTTTCCAGTCGCAGCACCCCGACCAGCCGTGCACTTGGTCGGGACTTCTGGTAGCGGCAAGTCTGAAATCGCCTCGCTCCTTAGCAGCTTCTACGGACACTTCAGTCGGGACACCCCACCGGCACAGTGGGGCGATACTATCAACACTGTCGAGACCCTCGGTTATCCCTTAGCGGACACTTTATTCTGGGTCGATGATTACAAAGCAATCTACGCCGACGAAAAGACCTTTACCCGTTTCTTGCAAAGCTATTCGCGTGGCATGGGACGGGGACGATTGACCCGTGAAGCTAAAGTGCGGCATGAGAAACCCTGTCGTGGCTTGATCCTCTCGACCGGCGAAACCACAATTGAAGGCGAGATGTCAGTTATCGCCCGAATGTTGGTACTCGAAATTCCGCCATGGGAGAAACGGGATCCGCATGGACTGGCTTTGCTTCAGGCCGAAAGCTTGCGCGATCATCTGCCCACATTCACGGCTCATTTTGCCGCGTGGATTGCTCAACAGCTTGAAAAGGGCGATCTGAAAACAGATCTTGCCAACCGTTTCAGTTATAACATGACAGGCTATCGCGAGAAACTGACCAGAGAAATCGGAGGACAGTCCAACACCGGACGGGTGATCCAGAATTGGGCTGTGTTGGTGACCGTTTACCAAATGCTGTCTCGTTTCCTGTGTGATAGGGAACCGGACTATGTGCTGCCACTATGGAAAGATGCCATCCTCGAAAGCGTCCGTACGCTGCGCCAAGAACGCGCTAGCGAAGTCTTTCTGGATATTTTAGGCCAGTTGATTGCAGGGGGACAGGTTGTGATTGACGATGATCTACAAAACCCGATCGAGCATCCAGCGGGTGTAGCAGTGGTTGGCTATAAAGACCAAGGCTTTGTCTATCTGCTGCCCGAAATTGCACACAAGGAAGTCAACCGTGTACAACAGTTACGCTTCACCGTGACCGCCATTGGAATGCAATTGCGCGAAGATGGCATTCTTATCCCAGGACCAAATAACCTCAGCGTGCAAAAACGTGTCAAAGGCAATCGTGTGCGATTTTGGCAACTTACGGGCGAATTTTTGGGCTGAGACAGTTGAGACACTTGAGACAGTTCGCAGATAAATCGCAAAAATGGCGGCATGAGTATCAAAAATGAGGTTGAGACAGTTGAGACACCTGAGACTCTTGATAAGAAGAGTCTTTTTATTTTTTGAAATCGTCCATTTGATGCCTCTATTATGTCTCAGGTGGCACAGGTGTCTCAACTTGAAAAATCAATTCTTACTAATTTTGAAAAAAATCACTCGCCATCAAAAGCGATATTTAAGTTCACAAAATGGGGCTGAGACGGTTGAGACACCTGAGACATTGGCCTAGACATAAACCAAATTCAATCAAATAGGCTGTTCGAGTGACCACAAACTCACTGCTAACTATTCCCTTCTGCTCGACCACAAATGAACGAATGCGTACCATCTTTGACTAAACCAACTTTCATCACCGGAAACGACGTCGCTTTGATACCCAATTTTTCAGTATCAATACACTAATGAATAACCCAATCATTCGTTGGTTTATTCTCGAACGCAAGCTGCGGATGTCTTCATCCCTTAGCATGTTACTACTACGCATCTACAAACCTTACTAAAATCGCTCGCGTTTTTATTGTTCGCAAGTTGCGTCACAAAGTACTCAGTGTGCCAGCGACTCTTCTATACTTTCAAATATAGTGCGCATGTACTCAATCGAACCTCGAAGTTGTCCACAAAATTGGCCTTACCCCGATTAGACGGACACACAAAATGTCAGAGGCGGGCGAGTTGCTCAAAGGCATAAGGGCTGAGATAGCCCAAGGCCGAATGCCGCCGCTGACGGTTGTACCAAACCTCAATATACTCAAAGATGGCCTGCCGAGCCAAGGCTCTGGTCTGGAAAGTGTGGTCAGCACATTCGCGTTTCAAGGTTGCCCAGAAGCTCTCTTTCATGGCATTGTCATAACAGCAGCCGATACCACTCATACTGACTTGCACCTGAGCCTTTTCCAGCAAGGCTAAATAGGCGTGAGAGGTGTATTGGCTGCCTTGGTCAGAATGATGCAATTCGGGTGCGCCACGCTGAGCCAGCGCCATACGCAGCGCGTCACAGACCAGCGGTTCGGTGAGGCGTTCACTCATTGACCAGCCGACAATGCGCCGTGAATAGGTATCCAGTACTCCCGCCAGATACAACCAGCCTTCGCGCGTGGCAAGGTAGGTAATATCCACCAGCCACTTCTGGTTAGGACGGGTCGCACTGAAATCTTGAGCGAGCCGATTGGGGGCAGGAGCGCGTCGCTCGTTGGCTTGGGTCGTGACCCGAAAGCGGCGGCGACAGCGCGTTTTCAAGCCCATCCGGGTCATTAAACGCGCAATCCGGTGCTTGCCCACTCTTTCGCCTGCCTCGCGCAATTCGGCGTGAATACGCGGGTAGCCGTAGGTCTGGCGGCTCCTTTCATGGATTTCTCGAATTCGCAGCGCCAACGCCTCATTGGCTTGCTGTCGTTGGCTCGGTTCGCGCCGCATCCAGTCGTAAAATCCGCTCACGGCTACCCCCAGCACCGCGCACAACCGTTGTACTGGATAAGTCCGGCGATGGTCAGCGATGAACTGGTAGCGGCTCACGATTCCCCCCGCGAGAACACTCGGATGGCTTTTTTTAGAATGTCTCTTTCCTGCCGCGTGATTTCCAACTCGCGTTTCAACCGTCGGATTTCCGCTTGTTCAGCCCGTTCCGCACTCGGTTGCAACTGATCTTCCACCACCCGATAGCGCTGCTGCCACTTGTAGATGAGTCCTGGCGTGATGTCTAAATCGCGCTCAATCTGGCTCACGCTCCGCTCTCCCGCTGCCACCATTGCCAGCACTTCCTGTTTAAACTCATCACTGTACTTCTTGTAGTTTCCCATTTCCTACTCCTTACATTCAGTCTAACGGACATTTTTACTCTCCGCTAAACTGGGGTAAGGCCAAAATATACAGTATTGACAGTAATACACTTTTTATTAATGCGGCTCTCATGAAGTGTGTAAAAGTCCAGCATTGGATGAGAACAACATAAATTTAGTAGCGAGGAACGCATTGCGAACTATAATATAAGCCGTTTATTAACAATTGAGTACTATAATAACTCTATGCTTTTCACCAAATACTCTATCCATTTAAAAGCAATAATATTCACCTTTTGTTTGCTGCTTTTGCTGGGTTTTTCACGGTCAAACACGGTTCTAGCAGACGATCCTCCAATAGGGACACCGACTGAATTACCGAGTCCAACTCCCTTGCCAACTGAAACGCCGATTGTCAGCGATATCCCCACTGAGACAACAACCGAAATAGCAACCGAAGCCCCTACTGACTTACCCACGGTTACTCCAACACTTGCATTTACGCAGACCGATACGCCCACGGAAGTTCCAACAGACTCAACCACAGTTGAGCCATCTGCTACTACTAGTGAATCAACTGCTACGGTAGCCGCTACGCAAACCAGTGGCCCCGTTGAGCCAACTAGCACTCTGTCACCAACAGCGGATACTTCGCTCCCACCAGAACCACCGCTTGGTTTATTATTCAACGACAATTTTGATACTGGCGATTTATCGCATTGGACACTTGGCACCGGTTGGTCATTAGCGGCCCACGAGACCGGGTTTGCGCTTCAGGTTTTTAATAGCAGTGCGATTGCGAAATATGTCTCAAACTCATTAGCCGATGCGGCTGTACAAGCCGATTTCTTAATCACTGATGGCACAGCGCGGATCGTTATCAGACAAAGCGATAGCGATAGTTACTCGGCAACACTCGATAACGCTGGCCAAGTGAAGCTTTATCGTTCAGGCAGCTTACTACAAGCGGCAACCGTTACGCCGTCTATGTCCGGTCAGTGGCGAACTTTGCATTTCTCAGCAATCGCTGATGTTCTACGCGTGAGTGTTGATGGCCTCCAGATCATTGGTGTGCGTGATTCGGCACCACTGCCAGCCGGTGCGATTTCTTTATCAGGCATTTTTGGAACGGCAAATGATTCAGCTGCTGCACCCCAGCACATGATCCAAGTCGATAATTTCAGTCTTTTCGTGCCACAAGCACAAATGCCGACACCCGCTCCCAGTGTTACCCCCGTTGCTTCCCCGACAGTTACACCTACAAAAAGCGTTGCACATCCGGCCAGCCTGAGTGGGCCACAGACCTATGTCGTCAATGTGACCGATGATGTTGCTGGCGGAACATGCAATACGTCCCATTGCAACCTGCGACAAGCGATTACCGCAGCCAACGCTAATGCCGGTGCTGACAACATCACGTTTAATATCCCTGGAACAGCGCCATTCACCATCAAACCCACTTCTGCGCTACCAACTGTTGGGGATGGTACGACGATTGATGGCACGACCCAACCACGATTTAATGGAACACCGATTATTGTCCTTAACGGTTCCAATTTGCAGACGGTCAATGGGTTAAATATTGCTTCCAGTGTCAACGGGCCGGTCACAATACGCGGTTTGGATATTGTGTTTTGGGGCGGCGATGGCATCAAAATTGCATCGTCCAGCTATGGGGCTTTCATTGAAGGCAACTACATTGGTATTGATCCAACTGGAACAATTGCCCAAGCCAACAAAGGCAATGGTATTTACATTTTAAGTACTGCTAACAGCCGTATCGGGGGTACGACAGCGGCCCAACGAAATGTCATTTCCGGCAACAGCCTGAACGGCGTGTTCATCGACGGCTCAGCATCGGGCACGACCCAGATAATAGGGAACTATATTGGAACGAATGCCGCAGGTGCAGGCGATGTGGGCAATACCAATAAAGGTATTAAGCTCAATGATTCCGAACAAAATAAAATTGGTAATGATACCGCTTCAGGCCGGAATATTATCTCTGGTAATGACGGTGGAGCTGTTCAGATTAGCGGCTCAGGAAACTTTCTAACCGGAAATTATATCGGGTCTGATGTTACTGGTACAGCATTAGTTGCAAATGGCAGCCCAGCAATCGATGTGTCGGCTCAAAGTAACATCATTGGCTATAACTACGGGTTAACGTTGGATGGGCCGTGTACGGGTTCCTGTAACCTGATCGTGGGTAACGGTGGCACAGGTCTCATCATACGGGGTAGTGCCTATGTCGCGTCAAATTATTTTGGCGTTAACGTCAATGGCACTGTGGCACTGGGTACATTTGATATTGGTATCGATGTTCAAGGTGTCAACAACACTATCGGCAGCATTACGACAGCGGGTCGTAACGTCATCGCCAGTTATACCACTGCCGGCATCAAAGTAAACACCGGTTACAGCGCATTCAATCCCATCCAAGGCAACTATATTGGAACCAACGCGAACGGTACTGCTGATCTCGTCAGCGCGCCTAATGCGGTCGGTATTCTGGTTACAGGTGCCAATACAGGCTATCTCCAAATCGGTGGGACAAACAGTGCCAGCACCTGCTCTGACCAATGTAACCTCATTTCGGGCAATAGCATTGGCATTTTGGTTAGCCAAGCGGGTATCAAGAATACCATTCAAGGCAACTACATTGGTACGAACGCCAGTGGTTCGGCTGCGATCAGTAATGGTATTGGCATTAAGGTTGATGGAACGAGCCAAACTATCATTGGCAGTTCCCCTCTGACCGCCGATACAGGGAATGTCATTTCGGGGAATACGACTGATGGCATTTTTCTTAATCAGGCGACCGGCACCATTATCCAAGGCAATTTTGTTGGATTAGCGGGCAACAAAACAACCGGATTAGGCAATAGCAGTAACGGTATTGAAGTTGCTGCTGGCACGACCAATTCCGTCATCGGTGATGGGAATCGTATTGCGTTTAATGGTGGCAGTGGTGTTCTGGTTTCGAGCGACTCGACCGGCAATAAAATTTTACAGAGTCAAATTTATTCAAATGCGGGGCTGGGTGTCGATTTATCACCTGCTGGCGTAACCGCGAATGACAATGGTGATGCTGACACGGGTGCGAACAACCTACAAAACTTCCCGATACTCACGAATGCGGTTCGGGGTGATGCTACTTTTAATATCCGCGGTACGCTTAACAGCCAACCCAACCAGAACTACACCATCCAATTTTATGGCGATAGTGTCTGTGATTCGAGCGGATACGGCGAGGCTGAAACGGCATTAGGCTCTGTTGGCACGACAACGGATGCGAGTGGTAACGCCACATTTAGTGCCAGCCTTAGCGGTGCGGCGAGTCAATTTGTGGTTGCAAATGCCACAGATGCCAATAATAACACCTCGGAATTTTCGGCTTGTATTTCAGCACTTATCCCGCCGACATCCTTTACCGTTACCGCCACGCTGCCAACCAGAATCACGCTCAATTGGGTGGATAACAATCTGCTTGAAAGCGAATATCGTATTGAGCGCTCGTTCGATGGTAGTACGAACTGGGCACAAATCGCCGCAGCACCGGCTAACAGCACGAGCTACAGCGACAACACGGTCACTTGTGGTATTCCTTATTATTATCGTGTTCGTGCCTACCGCAGCAATACGGCACAGTTCAGCGGCTATACGACGGTTCAAAGCACGACAACCTTATGTTCCACGCTCAATGCGCCGACCTCACTAGCGATTTTTAGTGCTCTGCCCGCACAGGTCAATATAAACTGGGTCGATCAGTCGAATAACGAGTCGGCATTCGCAATCGAACGCTCAGCGGATGGGGCGACTGGTTGGACGGTTATCGACAGTGTGAACGCGAACGTCACCGGCTTTAGTGATAATAGTGTGACTTGCGAGGCGAGTTACTATTATCGGGTGCGGGCGACGAGTACCAATGGTCAGGTTTCCGATTATAGCAATGTGGTTCATGCGGTTACGCCGTTGTGTATGCCGACTTCATTGACCACGACCTTAGCCACCGGCAACCAAATCAAACTCAGTTGGATCGATAATTCTTCGTCCGAAACGACATTCAAAGTCGAGCGGGCGCTCAATAACAGCGGCATATGGACGGAGATCGCGTCGCTGCCATCGAACACAGTAAGCTACACCGACAGTACTACAAACTGCGCCACAACCTATACTTACCAAGTCCGCGCTTTTAGAGCAGGCGACTCTACGTATTCGATTTATAGCAATACATCCAGCACGACCACCCCGAAATGTCCGCCAGCGGATTTATCGCTCACGGAAACGGTGAGTACTTCGACACCGGCTGAAGGCAATACCTTTAGTTACACGCTCACCCTCAAGAACAGCGGCCCTAATGCAGCGCCGAACGTGACGGTGCTTGACCAATTGCCGAGCCAAGTTACTTTTGTGTCGGCATACGGCAGTCAGGGTGCTTATGATATTGGAAACAGCCGATGGACTGTCGGCAATGTGGCGAATGGTGCCAGCGTTACCATGACGATCACGGTACGTTTGTCGAGTGGTACACAGGGACAGAGTGTTGTTAATGTCGTTGAAGTGCTATCTTCGGATGCGCTCGATCCTGACTCAACGCCGGGTAATGGTCAAGCAGCAGAAGATGATCAAGCGACGATCACGATAACGTCCAGTTGTGCGCCTGCATCTGTCTTTAATGTGGGAGCAGGCGATACAGCCGGATTAATCGCCGCAATTAATGCTGCTAACAACGAAAGCTGTTTCCCCGGCGCAAATACCATTAATCTTGCGCCAAATAGTGTCTATACGCTGACGCAAATTTACATCGACGACATCATGGGGCCGAGCGGCTTGCCGAAGATTGACAGCACCATCACTATTCAAGGTAATGGTTCGATCATCGAGCGGAGTTCCGCAAACGGCACACCGGCTTTCCGCATTATGTATGTGGCAGGCGACGGTTTCACTATCGGCGTGGGTGGTAATTTGACGCTTAATCATGTGGGGCTGAGTAATGGTTTTGCAAACGCTCATGCCGATAATTCAAACTATCTGGGTGATTCGGGCGGCGGCTTAATTAACAATTATGGGGTGGTGATCCTTACTGAAAGCGTCATCATGAATAATGCCGCGACCTTCCGTGGCGGTGGTATTTACTCGCGCGGCAGCATCACTATCAATGGCAGCCTGTTTTACAACGACAGCACAATTGGGACGGGTCGTGGCGCAGCCATCATGAATGAAGGGATACTAACGATTAGCAATAGTACGTTCGCGGCTAATCAAGTGTCTTCGACTAGCAATGGTGTTATTTATCATAACAACAATGTCACGCCGCTCACCTTGACGAATAATACATTTTTCGGCAATGTCGCGCCGGAAAGCAGTGGTGATATTTACCAAGTTTTTGGCACGATCAACCTGCGCGGTAACTTATTTGCGGATGCACAGGCCGATGCGTGCAGCGGTGTCGGCATCGTTTCCAATGGCTACAACTTTGCCGACGATAATAGCTGTGCAAGCTTCTTCACCCAATCAACCGACAAGAATAATGTAAGTTTGCCAATGGGTTATCTGGTTGATAACGGCGGATGGACGGAAACGGTCGCGCCGTTTGCCGGTAATCCAGCGATTGACGCGATACCCGCTGGCAGTTGCACGGTAGCGACTGACCAAATCGGAACGGCACGTCCGAGCGACAGCGATGGGGATGGCATTGCTAAATGTGAAGTGGGGGCGATGGAAATTGGTCGGGCTGATTTGGTGCTCCACTCAACGGTAGATCATCCATCCGCAAGTACGGGTGATACGCTGCACTTCACTATTCAATTTACAAACAATGGCCCTGGTGTGGCGCGTGGCGTGATCGTGGCCGACAAAATCGGCAGCAAATTAAATTATGTCTCATCAACAGTTAGCCAGGGTACTTACGATCCGGTCAGCGGTTTGTGGGTCATTGGCGTGGTCAATCTCGGCAGCACTGTAACCTTGAACCTGACTGCCCAAATCAACAATTCTGCCGCTAACAGCAGCATCACACATCAGGTGAGTTTGGTAAGCGCATCCGTCAATGATCCGGGCGGCGCACCGATTGACACGAACATCATTACGGTTATCGGCTGTCCGATAGGTATTAGCTTCAATATCCCGAATGGTGACGTGACCGCGCTCATCGACGCTATTGACGCGGCTAATAATGAGGGCTGTTTCCCCGGCCCGAATACCATAACACTCGCGACCAACGGAAGATATATTCTCAACGGTATTTATCTAGATAATTCGGGTGTGGTCAACGGACTACCTAACATCAGCAGCGACATTACCATTGAAGGGCATGGCTCTACGTTAGTGCGAGATGGTGCAGCGCCCAAATTCGGCTTGTTTGTGGTTCCCAACACAGGGCATTTGACGCTCAATAATCTGCAAGTGCAGGGCGGTTCGGCAGACTACGGCGCCGGTGTTTGGAATGCCGGTACGCTGAATTTGAACAACGCCAGCCTGATCTCCAACACTGCCCAATATGAGGGTGGTGCGATTTACAGCACAGGGCCGGTGACGATTAGCGGTGGTGAGCTGTCTTATAACACAGCCTCGACCGGCGGTGCCATCCAGAGCAAAGCAACACTCAGCATCACCAACACGATATTCAGTAACAACAGCGTTTCTTATGCTATTCCCTGGGGTGGAGCGATCAATATCGCCAGTGGCAGCGCCACCATTAGCGGTTCAACCTTCTCCTCTAACAGCCTGAGTTCTGACCGCCTCTTCGTGAGTGGTGGTGGTGCGATTACGGTTTTTGGATCACTGACGCTTTCCAACAGTACGTTCACGAATAACCATGCGGTGGGCGCTGTCGAATTCGGCGGTGGGTTGTACCTGAACAATGGTGCCAGCGCGACGGTTAGTAATTCGACATTTGATAGCAATCAAGCGGCGGCTGGCGCGGGTATTTACAGCGATCATGGCACGTTGACGATTACGGGCAGCACCTTCTCTAATAATGTGGCTGGCGGTGGCAATGGTCAGGGCGGCGGTATCAACGTCGAAGGTATCGCCAACATTACTAACAGTACGTTCTCAAGCAACAGTGCGACAGAAGCCGGTGGCGCAATCGAAGTGACTGCCGCAGATGTGCAGATTAAATTCACAACCTTTTACGGGAATACGGCACCTGATGGCAGCGCCATTGATATTCATGGCAATGTCACGGTAACAGCAAGCGTGATGGGTAACAATTCGGGCGACAATTGCAGCTTTGGCGGCGTCAATTCCGGCGGCTACAACGTGATCGATGATGTAAGCTGCGGTCACACAGCAACCGGCGATAAGACGAACATTGATCCCTTGCTCGGTTCGCTTGCCAACAACGGTGGACCGACTAAGACGCATCTGCCGCTTAATGGCAGCCCTGTTTACAATAATGTTCCGCTGGCTGTCTGTACGGTGGCAACCGACCAACGTGGCACCGCACGTCCACAGGGACCGGCTTGCGACAGCGGCGCTTACGAAGGCACTGGTATACCGTTTTATCCTAACCTTGTGATCACCAACGTCAACACGGTGGCAAATACCGGTGACGGCACACTGCTTGAGGGCGAGGTTACGGACGCGGCAATCACCCAATTCATTTTGACGTTTAATACTGCTGTGCTTGATCCGGCTGGCAATACGGGTGTCCATGATGTAACCAACCCTGCGAATTACCGTTTGGTTCGGGATGGCGCGGATGGTATTTTCCAGACGACAGATTGTTCGGCACTGACCGGCGACGACATTCTTGTGCCGATCAACGGTGTGACCTACGCGGCCAATACGTTGAGCGCAACGCTTTCGGTGAACGGCGGCGTTCAAATCCCCGGTGATGGGTACCGGCTGATCGCTTGTGCCAGCCTACAAGACAGCAGTGGTAATGCCCTCGATGGTAACAAAGATGGCGTTGTAGGCGACGCATTTGTGCGCAGCTTCAGCACCAATCCGGCTCAATTCGTGGCCGATCTGGTGGTCACGCAAACGGATAGTCCTGATCCGGTGTTGGTCAATGGCACGCTGGTTTATACCGTGAAGGTGGCGAATCCCATTGGGCCGCAAAGGGCCCTCAACGTGGTTTTGACGGATACCCTTCCAATGGGTGTGACGCTCATCAGCGCCCCCGGCTGCACCAATAGCAGCGGTGTGTTGACATGTAACATAGGGACGATCCTTAAAGGTGAAACCAAGACTATCGTTATCACTTTGAAGGTTGGTGCCACGACAATTGCGACGTTGACGAATACCGCCAGCGTGACCAGCAGCGTGACCGATCCCACGCCAGCGAATAACACCAACATTAAGGAAACTACGACTGCCAATGAACCGAGCGCAACCAATCTGGTTGTAAATACGACGGCGGATAGCACCGATGGTGTTTGCGGGCTGATCAATTGTAGTTTGCGCGATGCTATTACGGCATCTAACCTGCGAGCTGGTAAGGACACCATTAGCTTTAAGATACCCGGTTCAGCACCGTACAGCATTCAACCGCTGACCCCGTTACCGTCAATTACTGATCCGGTGATCCTCGATGGTTGGTCACAGACGGGTTATGTGAATAAACCCATCATTGAGTTGGATGGCAGTTTAGCTGGGGAATTCGTCAGTGGTCTAACTGTAACCGGTGGCGGTAGCACCATACGTGGCTTGGTCATCAACAATTTCACGCATGATGCTCTGGTACTCAATACGGTCGGTGGCAACATCATTGTTGGCAATTATATCGGTACTGATGTGACCGGCAGTACGGCTAAGGGTAATTTGGAAGGCATCTATGTTAGTGAATCGCCAAACAATATCATCGGCGATGGAACTCCTAAAGGACGAAATATTGTTTCTGGAAATGACCAAACCGGTATCGTAATCACCGGTACAACCACAACAGGTACACTCATCCAAGGTAACTTCATCGGTACAAACGTTGATGGTACGAGTGGTCTGACAAACGATACGGGCATCACTGTTAGTGCAACCAACACGACTATTGGTGGGACGACCAACACAACCCCCGGCGGTGATTGTACTGGCGCGTGTAACCTCATCTCCTTTAATACCCGAATGGGGCTGAATATCGGCGCAGCAGCAACAGTTGTGCTGGTACAAGGCAACTTTATTGGTTTAGACATCACCGGAAAGTTTGCCCTCGGCAATGGCTCTGACATTGGCTCCGGTGTGGCAAGTGGTATCTATATTAATGGCGGTCCCCATACTGGCTCTGTTATCGGTGGTGATACTCCTGCCGCACGCAATGTTATTTCGGGTAATGAGGTTGGTATCTATGCGTCCACCAATGAAGGTATCTTAAATGGTCAATCAACCATAAAAGGCAACTACGTGGGTACCGATACCACAGGCAATATAGCGGTACCTAATCAAGGTGGTATGTTGTTTTACACCGTCAATAATGTCATTCAAAATAACCTCATTTCGGGTAATCAAGGCGCGATTGACCTGCGAGCAGGTAATAACACGGTTCAAGGGAACCTTATTGGAACTAATGCAGCCGGCAACGTTGCTTTACCCAATAACATAGGCATTACTGTTTCCGGCGATGGTGCAATTATCGGAGGGACAAGTTCTGAGCAAGCAAATGTTATTTCGGGCAATAACGGAAATGGCCTGTGGCTTGGCGCTAATACAACCGTCTTTAATAACCATA
This sequence comes from Anaerolineae bacterium, assembly GCA_013821665.1. Taxonomy (GTDB): domain Bacteria; phylum Chloroflexota; class Anaerolineae; order Aggregatilineales; family Phototrophicaceae; genus CFX2. Next base: position 819 of record JACDGI010000085.1, on the reverse strand, counting down.
TCGGTACTGACATCACAGGCACTATTCCACTCGGCAATAAGGGCTACGGCATCTTTATTTATGGCGCTGCTGATTTCATCGGTGGTATCAATGCCGGTCAAGCAAACATCATCGCGAATAATACTAAGGCTGGCGTTTACGTCTTCTTCGCATCCGATACGATCCAGATTCGTGGGAACTCTATTTATGCGAATGGTGGCTTAGGTATTGATCTGGAAGCCAACGGTGCAGCGCCAAATGATGGGGTGACGCCTAACGACAACGGCGATGCGGATACAGGCGCTAACAACTTGCAGAACTATCCGGTTCTGTCGACGATCACGTATGCAGGTGGGCAAGCCACGATCAACGGGTCGTTGAATAGCAAGGCAAACGCCGCCTTTGAACTGGATTTTTATGCCAGCTCGGTTTGCGATCCAACCGGTTATGGTGAAGGTGAGATTTACCTCGGTCATTTGAGCAAAACGACAAGTGGCAGCAATGTCAGCTTCTCATTTGTACCAACGGTGAACTTCCCATCAGGCAGTTTCATCACAGCCACGGCCACTGATGCGGCTGGAAACACCTCCGAGTTTTCGGCCTGTTTGATGGCCTTAAAAGCACCAACTAATCTAACGGTGAGTCTGCTTTCGGCTTCTCAAATCAAGCTGAATTGGGTGGACAACAGCACAAACGAAGCAAACTTCCGTATCGAGCGTTCGTCGGATGCAGGGGCGCATTGGACGGAAATCGCCACTGTTAATGCTAATATCTCCACCTTTACGGATAACACGGTTGTATGTGGCATGAATTATGCGTATCGCGTGCGGGCTTATCGTA
>JACDGI010000797.1 GCA_013821665.1 Anaerolineae bacterium | reverse complement strand
GCTCAACTCATATCATCCTGTAGTCAAATAGTCCCATTCATTGTAGTAGAGCGGCACGCAAAAATGAAATATACGTAATCTCACGTTTTTGAGTGATCATCTTGTCGCATAATAAAGAATGGACTTCATTTATTAAGGGCGTTTGGAAATGTCGGTGCGTGTCAATTGGGATGACCCTGAGCATACGATTTTATTGTATATATTAGGCAGCACATGGACATGGGATGAATTGTATGAGACGGTCGATGTCGGTGTCGCGATGATTACAACTGTTCCACATGTAGTTGATGTTCTGGTGGACTTCCAGAACAGCAGCTTGCCACCCAGAGCCTTTGCACAATTTCAGCGGGTTGCCAATATTCCAACACCACAAACTAACCTCATCGTGATTGGCGGTGGTGGGACACTGTTTTTGTCTTTATTTAATTTGTTCAAGTTAATGATGGGTAGCGCAGCCAATAAATATTGTTGGGTATCTGATCTCGATAAAGCGCGGGCGACTCTCGCTAAACAGCGGGCGTTGTTGGAAATTTAAGGATCGTTTGACACCGAATCGCAGTTATCGTCGCTGATTTTGTCGACTATGTAAGGACGTTAGGCATATGGGTGTACAAGTGAGTTGGGATGATGACGCACACACCATTTTGCACTATAAGATGGATGGACGCTGGCGTTGGAATGAACTCTATAATGCCGTGAAAGAAGGTCATGCCCTCAATAGCGATACCAGCCATGATGTGTATGCGATTGTTAATCTCGAACATGGTCTGGGTGTCCCTCCCAGCGCCATGACTCAATTCGGTACGCTGGCAACGCTCACACGTCCCAATACCAAAGTGGTCGTCTTTGTAGGCGGAGGCGGTTTCGTTTCCGCACTGATTAAGACCTTTAACCGTATTTATCATGGTTCGGGTGTGCAGTCTTGTTGGGTGGCGACGCTGGCGGATGCCTATGCGTTGATCGCCCGTGAAAAAGCACGACCCAGCCGCAGCGAACGTACATTTTTGTAATGGAACGGCCTCTTAGTCCGGTTTCTCGCAAACCCACTATCGTGTTATACTCTCCAACATGATGCCCGAACAGCAACCCACACCGCCCGATTGGGTGACACAACTTCAGGCGCGTGGTCTGGGAGATGCTCTCGGTCTTGCCTTGGATGTACTCGAACCTTTAGGTGTGCTTGGGGCGCAGCTTATTTGGGTGGCACAGCCTGTTTTGGGTGTTTGGTTCAACCGGGATTTGGTGCGTAGTATTGCCCAAACGTTGGAAACACCGGGCGAAGTCGAACACATCCGGCACTTTTTGGAACATTAGAAGCGTTTTGTTGGACGAGAACCAATTTCCACCCCAGCCCTCCCCCGTAAACAGGGGAGGGAGGATGGCCGGTTTTTAATAACTTTCGAGATTTAACATTACTTGATGACTATAAACATCTAAAAGCTCTATTCGCACGATTGTAGAAATAGGCGATAATGAGTGCAGTCTATTGGAATGGTACATGGGCGGGGGAACGTGGATAGCACAACCCAAATTCTGACCATTGTGATCTTTTTCCTGACGCTGGTTGTCACCATCATCGTGACGCAGTTTGTCCGGCGGCGGCGCGGCTTGTATACCCTGCGCGAGATCGCGGCGTTCCAGCGCTTGCCCAGCATGATTGGTGAGGCCATCGAATCAAATCGACTGGTGCATATGTCATTAGGTAATGCGGCGCTAGGTGGCGAAAATACGCTGGTCACCTTAGCCAACGCCGAACTGATGTATCAAGTCGCGCGACGTGCTGTCATCGGTACAGCCGCGCCGATTTTTACGGTTGGCGATTCGAGCGCCCTTCCTCTGGCGCAAGATACGCTGCGGCGGGCTTATGCCTCACGCGGAATTGTCAGCAGTATGCCTTACAGCAGCGCCCGTTGGTATCCCGGCAGCGGTGGTCACTCGCTGGCGTTGGCGGCTGCGCTGACCGCGACGGTTGTGGATGATAAAGTGGGCGCGAATATACTCGGCGGCAGTTTTGGTACGGAACTCGCCTTAGTCGGTTATGCCGCTGCCCGCCGCAACCAGAGTATCATCGCCACCAGCAACCTGCTTGAAGGGCAAGCGGTGGCATGGGTGATGTCCGACGAAGCGCTTATCGGTGAAGAAGTCTTTACAGCCGGTGCTTACTTGGGTGACTCTTCTTCGCAAGTGGCAGGTGTGGTCACACTGGATGTACTGCGGCTGCTGTTGATCTTCGTCATTTTTGTGCCGACTGTTATTACACTCGGCAATACTTTTTTGAATGGTCGCTTCAGTGCGGCGCTGCAACGCCTTATTCATCTACTTGGAGGGGGCTAACCGATGACACGTCTAGGTTCTGCGCTCGCCACTGCTATTGTAATCGTCGTGGGCATCATCACCTTCCTCGGTTTAATGGCTGGTAATGGGTTGGGTGTGTATTCCACCATTGTTAATGGTTTAGCCTTTCCCAGCATCGCCAATATCTTCCTTCAATTGACCGTAATTACGGTGGCGATTACCGTTCTCATCGGTATTTTTAATTTGATCGTGGTGCATCTCGGACGTATTTTCGGACGCGGTAAACCGATCTCACAGCGCATCAATAGTCTGGTGCTGGTTATCAGCGCTATTGGCGTGATTGTGTTGGGGGCGCTGGAACGGGCTGGCGTACTGACCGGATCGCCATCACCGACGACGGTACTGCTGGAAAGTGTACAGGTTTCTATCGAATCGGCGCTGGCGGGTTTGGTACTTTTCGCGCTGGTTTATGGGGCTTATCGACTGATGCGGCGGCGTGTTACGGGCAGTGGTGTACTGTTTACACTGGTTCTGCTGCTGATATTGACGGGCGCACTGCCTTTTTCAACACCGGCCATGCGTGTGATTGGCATCATACGGGATTGGCTGTTGGCCGTTCCAGTGAGCGCAGGGGCACGCGGTATCCTGTTAGGGATTGCGCTGGCGGTTACCGTAGCCGGTGCGCGGGTTCTCATCGGTCAAGATCGGTCTTACCGTGATTAACATGATTATCAACCACAAAGACACAAAGAAAGAAATGCGAACCCCTACCCTAACCCTCCCCCGTATACAGGGGAGGGAACCAATCCATACTTGGATGGCGGTTCAAACCTTCTTGTTTTCTGGCTATTTTCTCCGGCAAGCGGGGGACAAGGCATGACTGACGATTTCAACAAGCGTCCACCACCGGACGAGGAACCGGAAGACGATTTCGACTGGCTCAAAGATGTGCCGGATGAACCGTCTGGTAGTCCCCGTTCAGGCAATAAATTAGGCTTCACCGGTGATTTAAGCTGGCGGAAAGAACTGCAAGATGAGTTCGATGACCAGCTTGACGAAGCCGACGACGCGGATAAACCGGATTGGCAGCAAACCGACAATAAACCGCAGGGACAACCCGGTAAAGCGGGTAATTTGGGTTTTACCGGCGAACTGGATTGGCTGCGTGCCTCCGGTCAGGAAGAAGCTGCACCGGAAGCCAATGAGGCCGATGCGCCGGACTGGATGCAATCATCCACGCC
>JACDGI010000084.1 GCA_013821665.1 Anaerolineae bacterium | reverse complement strand
GTCTTGGGCAATCTGATTGATGGCGGCGTGGGCTTAACTGGCAATCCCTGTTTGGCGGTGACCGTTGAAGCGATGGAATACATCGGCGCGGCAGAAGGTTTCACCGATGATAATGTGATCCATTTCTCGCTGGGAACCGGTTATCCACCCCGTACCTACAATGACGGCGACGGTGCGCGTTTCTGGTTATTGCAATGGGTACGCTACATCATCAACCAAACCTTGGACGACACCACACTCGAACAGGTGCTGACGACCCGTAAAATCTACGGCAAGCGCATTGATTTCCGCCGTTATAATCCGTACATCCAAACCGAAAGTGTGCATGATGTACTCGGTATTTCGCTCGACGGCAAACCAGCCCCGTCCAGCATCGGTTCAGGTTTGGAGGATTTTGAGCAGCCCGCGATTGAACTTTTAGAAGAGATTGGGCGTGTATATGCTACCAAGGTTGATTGGACAGAAGCGGGTTATCTTCCGTGGCTGGACTCAGGGCCAGATAAAGGCGATGGTCGCGACGGTGGGCATCCGCTGCCGGGGATTGCCGACGCGAATTGGATAGGATCAGGTTATACTTAATTGATTATTCGTTTCTTTGTGACCCATCCTCACCCCTAAATCCCCTCTCCATTTCATAGAGAGGGGACTTCAAACGAGTAGTCATTCTCATGACTTGGCTAATATAATTCAGCAGCCAAGTTATACTTAACAAAAAACGACTGACTACAGGATTAACTTCTATGAAAGTCTATCGCGGTTGTATGATGGCATTGTTCGGAGTGATTATCGGCACGTTCTCACTCCTGTTCAGCCGGACATTTGGCTTATTGGGGCTGCTGCTACCACCCGCCCTCATCACCCTGACTTACGCCTTTGTCGCAGCCATCGTGGAAGAACTCGCTTATTTACTCGGCGGTGACGAATCGTAGCTTCTTAATCCGTCATCGCCTGTGTGCGTACCGCCACATTTTCCTCATTCACTTTTTCATTGGCTGCTGTGGTTTCCACTGCTTTACGTGCCACATGGACGTTGCGGATGCGCCGACCATCCAGCGATTCGACACGCAGAGTCAGGTTGCCATGTTCCAACGTTTCGCCCACTTCCGGCACACGTCCGAACTCGGCAAACAGGAAGCCACCCACCGTATCGCTTTCTTCGGTCGGCAGTTCCACATCCAGCAGATCATTAAAATCGCTTAGGCTGATCCCTGCATCGACGCGGAAGGTGTTCGGCCCCAGTTCGACATATTCCTGTTCTTCGTTGGTATCGTACTCGTCTTGAATATCGCCGATAATTTCTTCGATGAGGTCTTCAAAGGTCACGACACCAGCCGTACCGCCATACTCATCGACCACCACCGCCATGTGAACCTTTTTAGTCTTGAGTTCGGCCAACAGTTCATCAGCACGCTTACTTTCGGGCACGAAGAACGGATGACGCATCAATTCGGTCACGGGTTTATGGCGAGCATCAGCCGGTTTTTGCAGCACACGCAGCAAATCTTTGGCGTACAGCAAGCCTTTGATGTTATCGACGGTGTCTTCATAAACAGGTATGCGTGAGTGACCACTATCCAGTAAAACAGTCAGCGCCTCATCAAGTGTGGTATCCAGAGCCACCGCCACCACATCAATGCGCGGGATCATGACTTCACGCACGGTTTTGTCGCCAAATTGCAGCACCGAATAGATCATTTCTTTCTCTTCGTTCTCGATGCTGCCTTCTTTTTCGCCAGCATCCAGAATGGTCATGATCTCTTCTTCGGTGTAGATGTTGACCTTATCGCCACTACCGGCGACACTCGCCAGCCATTTACTGACGGCCATCATGGCAATCACCAGCGGCGACAGCACCACAATCAGAAAGCGCATCGGGGCGACAAACCAGCGTGCCAGCCCATCGGCACGACTGCTTGCAATGGCTTCCGGCACCAGATCCCCAACAATGAGGGTGAGCAAAGCCGTGGGTAGAAGGATAATAATATCGGCTAACAAACGACCTAAATCCGCATTTTGCAGCTTGAGCAAGGGAGCAAGGTTTTGTGCCAAAGTGGTTACGGCCAACCCAGCAATAGCAAAGCGCAGCAGCAGCAGACTAAGTTGGTAGGTGATATGCAGACGCGGTGGCGCATCCGCTTCCGTTTCGATTTGTTCACGCAAAAGCGGCTCACGGCTGTTGGTGAGGGCGGCATAGGCCAGAGTCACCAGCGCATGAACTAAAATGAGGCCGACTAACGGAACCACACTCGCGATGTCCAATGTATATATCTTTCTCCTGATTCGATCACCCTAAAACCAAAAAACACCTGACGCTTAAGGTACACGAAAAGTGATCTCAAGCCGGTGTAAAATGTCGGTTAAGCAGGTTTGCTGACTGGGAGGGTGGTCTGAATCTTGTTCGGTCACGGTTTCAATACGCTTACACAGTTGATAACTGTAGTGCGGCTAGTTTACCATAACCGAATGCCTTACAGCAATATTCGCGTATAGGAATTTCGTAACTGTTTGATAGAAGATTGGAAACGCTCACATCTATTTTGATAATTGAAGCTGTAAGTCTTTGCTTCTGACTGAAATACCCATCTACTGATGAATTCCTTATGCTACACTGTAAAATGGTTGACCGTTCAGCAAAAGGAATTTCGACGTTATGAAATTGGCTATTAACTACTCGCCACAAACGGCTGATTTGCTGGCATCCAAACGTGTCGAATTCGACCTTTATAAAACCACCGAATGGCCGGATATGATCGCTGTTGCCGAAAAACAGCGTCCGGCTTATGTCCACTTTCCATTGATGGCTGGTCGACATAATATCGACAAAGTTGGCCCAGCACGCATCCAAGAACTGCTGGATACAACCGCAACACCCTACGTCAACACGCACCTTGCGCCCCACGCTAAAGATTTCAACATGGTATTCACGTCGACCGACGAACGTTATATCGAGCCATTGGTCGAAGCCATGATGCAAGATATTCACAGGCTTATCGAGCTATTCGGGCGCGATAGAATCATTCTCGAAAATGCCAACTACGATCCCAATTACCAGATGCCTACGCTCATTATCCGACCAGAAATTATCACGCGAGTGGTCGAAGAAAGTGGCTGCGGTTTGCTGCTTGATCTCGCCCATGCACGGATGTCAGCCGTCTATTTAGGTATCGATACGCAGGAATATGTCAGCCGTTTACCGCTGTCTGCCCTGCGTGAACTGCATGTGGCAGGAACCCGTTATGTGGCTGAACAAGAGCGTCTGGTTGACCATTTCCCGATGACGGACGAGGATTGGGCGCTGACAGAGTGGGCGCTCGATAACATTCACAGCGGCGCGTGGCCTGAACCGAAAATCGTGGGTTTAGAATACGGTGGCACTGGCGTGTTCTTCGGCGCTAACAGTGATGTTGATGTGCTGGTGCATGACATTCCGCGCTTGCGTGAATTGGTTTTGGGTGTGGGAATCCCGTCATCTCATTAATGCGTATTCTGCTGATTTCGCGCTGTCCACCGTGGCCGCTGTATCTCGGTGATCGCCTGATTGTGTATCATCTGGCAGAGGAGATGGAAGCCCGCAAACATGAGTTGGATTTGCTGGCGTTCGCGGATCGTCCTGAAGATTGGCAAGAGCAAAGTCATTACGACCATCTATTTAATCAGGTGCAGCTTTTCAAAGAACCGCGACGCAGTCCACTCAGCTATCTCAAACGCTTGCTCCTGCCCACTTTGCGCTTCCCCAAAAGTGCTGAGCAGTCATGGTCGCCGGAGATGTGGAAGGCCATTGAGGCCCAACTGGCAACGACTCATTACGACGCAATTCACCTATTTGGGGGAATCCAAGTTTATGAGTTTTACAGCGCGTTAAAAGGTCGAAAAGCGATCATCACCCCCTATGAAAGTTTCAGTTTGTATTTACGACGCTTGATCGAAAATACAAATACGAGGAAGGGTCAGAGATCCTTCCCTACTGACGTTATGAACCGCATCCAATTTCAGATCGCACGGCGATTCGAGTCGTTCATGTTTACGCCCTACGCAGATACGATAGTCGTCTCCGAGCGTGACCGAGACGAATTGGTACAAATCAATCCGACACTGAAAGTTACTGTGATTCCCAATGGCGTTGATACTTACGAATTTCGCCCTCGTCAGGTACAACGTATCCCGGCATTGTTGTTCGTCGGCAATTATGAATATGCACCGAATGTAGACGCAGCCCTGCGCTTGGCAACGGAGATTTTTCCGGCGGTGCTGGCACGAGTCCCGCAAGCACGTTTGTGGTTGGTTGGGAACGCGCCACCTTCTGAACTCACCGCCTTAGCTAACGACTCTATTCGCGTGACCGGTCGCGTACCGGATGTTCGTCCTTATCTGGCACGGGCAAGCGCCTTTGTGAGTCCGCTGCGCTTAGGTGCAGGTATCAAAAATAAGGTATTGGAAGCGCTCGCGATGGGCTGTCCGGTAGTGGCGACATCGGTGAGTTTGGATGGCATCGCTGTACATCACGGTCAGGATGCGCTGGCGGCTGATGGTGAGACAATGATTGACGCTATCGTAGGCCTGTTGCAAGACGAAAACCTGCGGGAAACACTTTCCACGAACGGGCGCAAATTGATCGAATCGCGCTATAGTTGGAACCATGTCGCCCAGCAATATGAGGATTTGTACAAAAAGCGCTCTATTTCCGTCTAAAACGCATACACTGAGGTTCGTCATAGGATGCAATATAAGGAGTTAATCCGTATTGACTACAGAGACATTTGAAATTAGCCATTCGCGTGCGCGAGTGTTGGATGCGGCTGAAAAGTTGTTTATGGAGCGCGGTTATGCGTCCGTGACCATGCGTGATATTGCCGATGTGCTGGGTGTCAAGCAAGCCGCGCTCTATTATCACGCGCCTAATGGTAAAGAGCAGCTTTATCGAGAAGTGGTTGCCCGCCACATGGCCCACCAGCGCGAAGGACTGGAAAAGGTTATCGCTGCCGCCGCGCCGGAGTTGGAAGCCCAATTGGGTGCGATCACCGATTGGCTGGTGGAGCAAGCGCCGGTTGATTTGATGCGGATGGTGCGCTCGGATGCCGTACAAATTTCAGATACTTATGCTGAAGAACTCATTCAGCAAGTCGATCAAGCCATGATGCAGCCGATTATCAAGGTGCTTAGAGCGGCACAAGCGCGGGGCGAAGTGCGGCGAATTATTCCAGAGATGGTGGTGGGTATGCTGTTGGCGCTGACTAATTGGGCGGTTTATTTTGACTCGACCAGCCGTTTTAGTGTTAGCTCCAAGGTGATGATGCGGCAAGTCATTGATTTGATGCTCAACGGGATCATCGAAAGAAACTAAACTTTTCTTCTCACCTTTTGCTTACCATTTGTTCAGTATTTGTTTAGCTGTAATCGAGATACTTCGCTACATGCGTGTAACAACGCATTTTGTTTGGCTCATTTACTTACTTAACATTAAGTAGGTATCTATGAAGCAAATCTTGTTTAACGAGCAAGTTAGGGAGTAGTCCAATGAATAATCGTGAAATTGTTGCTGACAATCTCGCCAAAAAATACGGCGATTTTTATGCGGTGAATGGGGTTTCGTTTAAGGTCAATTCGGGTGAGATTTACGGTTTTCTGGGGCCAAATGGCGCGGGAAAAAGTACCTGCGTTTCGATGATGACCACGCTCATCCTGCCCACCAGCGGCAAAGCCACAGTGGGCAGTTATGATGTTGTTTCACAGGCCAATGAAGTTCGACGTATCGCGGGGGTAGCACTCCAAGATATTGGTCTTGACCCCCTTATGAAGTCAATGGAACTGCTGACTATTCAGGCACAGACCTTCGGTTACAACCGCAAGCAAGCACAAGAGCGTGCGCATTATCTGCTTGATCTGGTGAAATTGAGCAGCTTTACTGACCGGCGAGTGGGCAAATACAGTGGTGGTATGCGCCGCCGCCTTGATCTGGCTTTGGCGTTAGTGCATGAACCGGATATTTTGTTCCTAGACGAACCCACGACTGGTCTTGACCCTGCCAGCCGCCGTGACATCTGGACGGAAGTGCGCCGCCTCAACAAAGAAACAGGCATGACGATCTTCCTGACTACCCAATATTTGGAAGAAGCCGATGAACTGGCTGACCGGATCGCTATCATTACCGCTGGCAAGATTGCCGTCGAAGGCACGCCATCGGAGTTGAAATCAAAGCTCGGTACCGAATCGATTAATATCACCTTCCGTGAGGCTGACCAGACGCAGAAAGCGGCGGAAGTCATCAAATCAATGGGTGAGCGAGTCCAAATTGATCGCAAAGTACTGCGCATTTATATGGCACAAGCAGCAGCGGCTATACCCGCAGTCGTGACCAAACTACAACAGGCCGGACTCGAACCGACATCGCTCACACTGACACAGCCAACCTTGGATGATGTGTTCCTACAAGTGACTGGCGAAAGCTTCACAGCCGACGAAGCCGAAGAAGCCGTTACCGCATAAGCTATTCAATTAACACGAAACAGCACTCAACTCTCAAACGATCTCAGAGCAAGCGATAAGGGAACAAAAATATGACCGCGATAACAAATTCTACATCCAGCGACATACAAGCCGAATCGATTTCCCGTAAGGGCAGAATGTCGCTTCCGCATCAAATCACGATGATGGCATGGCGCAGCTTGGTTACGACCTTCCGCATACCGGCGGCGATTATCCCCGGCATCATCATCAGTGTGTTTTTCTTGTTTGTTTATACCGGTTCATTGGGCAACGCATCGAACTTTTTGCCCGGATTAGCTGGCAAGAGTTATCTCGCGTTTATCCTGCCGGTATCGATTGTCAGTTCTGCTCTGAGCGGTGCAGGTGTAGCAGGACAGGCAATTGTCCGCGATATTGAAAACGGTTACTTCGACAAACTGCTACTCACACCAATCAGTCGCTCGGCGTTGCTGCTTGGCCCGATGATTGCCGGGGCGGTTACACTTGGGCTGCAAACGGTTATCGTCTTGGCAGTTGGCATTCTACTAGGACTGCAATCGGCAACCGGTGTGGCCGGTATGTTGGTTGTGGTGGGTATGGCACTGCTGCTCGGTGTGGGCTTTTCTGGCTTCACAGTGTCGGTTGCATTACGTTCTGGCAGCGCGGCAGCCACACAAGGCGGCTCGTTCCTATTCTTCCCGCTCACCTTTTTGACGGCAACCTTTGTTCCTGTATCACTGCTCAGCGGATGGATTAAGACCGCAGCGGTTTTTAACCCCATCACTTACGTGCTAGAAGCCATGCGTTCGGTGCTACTCGATGGTTGGCAGGGTGATGTCTTGGCAAGCGGTGTAGCCTCGGCAGCGGTACTGGGGATCGTGCTGTTCATCTTTGCACTGCTCAGCCTGCGTTCGCGGACAGCACGACGCTAAATCCCCCAAATACTCATTCAAGAGGCGTGAAAACAGGAGGCACTAACCTCCTGTTTTATTTCGGATTAAAGTCCAATGTGAAACTGTTACAGCGCGGGTGATGTGCCGGTAATATAGGCAAATCAATCTCAAACTTTTCAGCCGTTGGGAGTCATCATGGTTTCCCGCCATCGCCACATTTATGCCACAATGGTCTTCTTCATCCTACTTGTGTGTTACAGCTACATTCAACCATCCCTCAATTGGGCTACCAGTTCGCGGGCGGATGTGGTTTACTCGCTGGTTGAACAAAACACATTCATCATTGACCACTATGAAAAAAACACCGGGGATAAAGCCTTTTTTGAAGGCCATTATTACACCGATAAATCGATCGGGCCATCGCTGATTGGGCTGCCTGTTTATATGGCTTTTCGCTCAATCGCTTCAATACCCGCGATTCGCAGTCAATTGCAGACCGACACGAGCATCCCGCTCAAAGATGAACCGATTGATTGGCCGATGGGGCTTTACTCGCGTTGGGCTTTAACGTTAATGACCTTTTTTGCCTCAGTCCTACCTTCGGCGATGCTTGGAACCTTGGTCTTCTATTTTACAAACCGCTTTACATCCGTTCCCGCTTACGCCTTTATTCTTGCTCTGGCTTTCAGCCTGTGTACGATTGCTTTTACATTTAGCTGGCAGCTTTTCCAACACCAATTATCATCATTCGGGTTGTTTGGCGGCTTTTACTTTTTGTGGACAGTCATTTACGAGAAGAAATCGGTAAATCGCCTCTGGATTGTGGGGTTCTTGTTCAGCTTAGCTGTCATCTCAGAATATCCGGTAGCGCTGTTTGCGGGTTTAATCTTTTTGTGGGCGCTGATTGTCATGCGTGACCGAAAGCCACTATTTCGAGTGATTATTGGCGGTCTGCCCCTCATTTTAATCAACGTTTTCTATGACATCGCCACTTTCCATTCGGCGATTCCGCTGGGTTACCAATATTCCATCTGGGGGTCTATCGTCAACGTCCAAGGATTTATGGGCATTGGCTTACCATCTCTAAACGTTATGGGCGAGCTTTTGTTTGGGACATTCCGAGGCTTGTTTCTGATTTCGCCGTTCCTGTTATTCGCGATTCCGGGTTTAGTGATGATGTGGCGAAAAAAACCGGAACAAGCCAGTACCCCTAACCCCAACCCTTCCCCCGTAGTAACAGGGGAAGGGAGCAGCACAGTTCTATCGCGGTTATTTTCAATGGAGCGTAGTGTCGCTGTACTTATCGCACTCGTCATTATTGGATTTTTGGGCTATGGCTCCGGCTATATTGTTTGGTGGGGCGGCTACAGCGTGGGCGCACGTCTGTTGATACCGATGCTCCCGTTCATGGTTGTACCCATCATTTTTGTACTCAATCAGTGGTTCAACCGAACCCTCGGACGCATCATAATCGGATTATTGATCGTCGCGGGGTTACTTAATACATGGGCGCAGTCTATTACAGCTTACGGTTTACCGCCGGACGCTCCACGCCAATTACTGAGCGCTTACAAAAACCTCATTGAATACAACAAACAGACAATTATCCTTGTGGGTGAAGGGAAAACCGTGAATCCACTTCTGGATTTTGCCATCCCCGCGCTTCAAAAAGGGGCCGTAAGCTATAACTACGGTATGGCATTCGGTTTGAGGGGGCTTGCCAGTTTCCTACCCTTAATCATCTTGGTTGGATCGATTCTGGTGGTCGGATGGTACTTCCTAAATAGGGAACAGCGAGCGCTTTCTATCCAACCATCTCCAGCGTGACAAACAGCGGCAAATGGTCGGAACCCATCGGTTTGCCGGGTTCGGCGCTTAATGCTCGAAACCGATCACTATGAAATACATAGTCAATGCGAATGAGCGGCGGAACAAAACTTGGCAAATGCTGGACAGCCGCTACCGGCCATGTTGCACCAAATCCAATGCCGCCTTCTCGAAACGAATCAATACCCACCGCTGCCAAGCGGTTATAAGACGGGCTTTGATCACTCGTATTGAAATCGCCAGCCATAAAATAAGGATAAGGTTCGCTTTGGAGGTGTGTCGCCAAACGCTCGATTTGCAGATTACGGATGCTGTCATCATAACCTGCTGCAAATCCCAGCGATGGACTAAAGCGACTGATCTTGGCTTTTAGAGGACGTTCGCTGTTCATCGGCCATTCCAGATGAATGTTGTAGGCAGCAAATGTCAAGCCATTGACTTGAGCAGTAATGCGCTGTGGTTGCATACTTTTCGGAACGCCGAGATCAATATAGTCAAACGAGAGAATGGGTATGCGCGATAAAATAAAATTACCGCCCCATTCGTCTGACTCGATGGATACCGGATGATAGGGGTAAGAGTCTTTTAATGTCTCAAGTTGGGCAGCAGAGTCGTAAGAAATTTCCTGCAAAAAGATGATGTCGGCATCGGTGTCTCTGAGCCAGCGCAGCATGTCATCGCGTTTGGCGTTATCCCACAGAGTATTCGAGGTTACGATACGAATAGCGTTCTTGGCAGGTACGGCAGAGCGCGTTTTGAAGTACGGAAATGCCCATATGATTAAAACGACGATGATAGGCAAAAGTGCGATTAAGCCGATTCGCGAACGTGCAAGAAAGGTCAAAGGCAGCAATACAACCAGCGGAATAAAGATGGCGTAGGCGAACGTATTGAGCAGTGCGAGCGGCCAAAAACGGTCACCAATCAAACTATATGCAGCAAGGTAGATCAGAAAACACACCGCATAAATCAGCGTCAAAATAGCAACGGTTTTCTGTACAACCTGATAAATACCTCTACGCGTTAGAGCAAATCGCACTGTTTGGATTTGCTCTAGTCGCCAGCGCCTTGAGGAATGGGCTTAGTAGGCGATGGTTCTTCGTCGGGTACATGGGTCGTGAGCCAGAATCCCCAGAAGATGAGGATCGCGCCCAACATTTCACCAATATATTTGAAGGATGGATCACCCAAGCGGATGAGTACACCGCCTAACGCGGGCAGCAAACCACCAAAAGCGATCAGCCAATTACCGACGACACGGTTGCGCATGATATTCTTGCGGCGGAAGATGTAAGCCGAGTAAATCGCTCCACCAACCAAGGCGACCGTACCCCAGACATTCATGATGGGCGAGAAGAAGCGAACCGTACCTTTGGCGGTGCCAGCCATAATACCGGAATGGATGACGGTGCCATCGGGTGCCAGTTCATCCCGGTAAATTTGTGTCATATCTTTGCCGGGTTGCCACGCACTGGCATTAAATGGTGTCAGGAATAATGTCCACGGCAGGGTCATAATCCCCACCAGAATCAACGCCATCATGATGTTGCGGGCGATGCTGCCACGCCTGACGAGCAGATAAATTGTCCCCTGCCCTAGCCAAGCAGGAACCATCAAGGCACCGCACCAGTACCAGAGCGCGAAAAACAGGGGACTCCAGATAAAGGTTAGAACGACCTGTGACAAACTGCCGATACAATACAGTGCCAAACCAATGCCCCATGCTAAGAGATAAGGACGTGGTTTTTCCCACCAACGGCGCAGGACGATAAAGGCAAAAATGGCGGTGACGATACTGCTGACAACCGACAGTACCAATGGAAGTGATAAGGATGGCATCGACCAATGACTTTCATACTCGCAAGTAGATTATGTGAATTTTAGCGCAAACAACTTGGCTTTGCCTATACTGACTGCAATTCTAAAGTTAACCGCTGGTAATTGCAGATGAATTAATGAAGTTTACTTAAGTTAGGAAACGGATAAGCGGGAATTCGTGGTATCGTTATATAAAGCTCATTTGACATTTTTCCCACCTACGCAATAGGACTCTTTTTTCTGATGGATAAACCACAGCTCGTCTACGGTATTGCTACCGACCATGCCCACACCCGCGAAGCCACCCAAGATGCCTCAACCGCCGTGATTATGACCGGCGTTTCGGATGCGGGTATACAAGATGTGGGACTGTTCATTGTGGCAGACGGCATGGCAGGGCAAAATGACCGCGAGAGCGCACCGGCAATTGCCGTGCAAACCGTTATGCAAGAGGTAGTCAGCCAGCTTTATGAGCCGCTCATGCTCAATATGGGCAATTATGATGTGGCTGTTCGCACTATATTGGCAAATGCTTTCCTCACAGCCAACCAACGCCTGATTGACAACCCCTCTTATGGCACAACGGCTATGACCGCTGCCCTCGTCAATGGGAACATCGCCTATATTGCACATGTGGGCGATACAAGCGCCCATGCGATCACACCAAAAGGCGTTGAGCCGCTTACGACTATGCACCATCTAGCGCACAAGCTGGTGGAAAAAGGTGAGGCGACGTGGGATCAAATCAACCAAAACCAAGTGGACGTAACCAATGTTCTTTATCGGACGATTGGTAAAAACGAAGCGCTAGAGGTCGATGTGGTTACTTTACAGCTTGATGCCAACAACCAACTGCTGCTATGCACTGATGGACTCTCCGGCTGGAATTGGGAGCATGTGACCAAAAATGATGTCAACAGTGTCATGATAAGTGCCTACGATCTGCAATTTGCCTGCAACCGCCTCGTCTCACTGGCCCAAGAGCGCGAGTCGATTGATGCGGTGACAGCGATTATGGTCGGGTTACAGCCTTAATCCCGGTTCCCACCGCCTCCCCTACGCCTCATAATTGGGGGATATACCGTTTATAAAATCCTCATATAATAAAGTTTGTAACCTGTAACTTTAATCAACAGTTGAATGATGATATCTAATAAACGCGCATATTCGCAAGCGCAAGCGACCCAACCGATTCGTGTACGTTCCTATCCGCCGCAACAGCAGCGTATTGCCGCGCCTATTCCACGTCGTGCAGCACCACCGCCACAACAAAATGGCTATCATGCGCCCCAGCAAATACCCTATACGAACGCACGTCCGATGCCGCGACCCGCACAGCCACCCGCTCGAAAATTACACCGCAGCAATAAGAAATTGTATTTATTTTTGGCGGCAGGTGTGGCGGCTTTCATGCTGATGTCGTGCGCTATGCTGACTTTAGGCGTGGGTATCATGTATGGGCGCGGTATTTTGCCGGGTGTACATGCAGGTGGGATTGCCTTAGGCGGTTTATCGCAAGCCGAAGCCGCGCAAACGTTAGCCAACAATTGGAATGCTATCCGACTGACAGATGGGCAACATGCGTGGCGTTACGATGCAGCCGATCTCGGTCTCACATTGGATGCGAATGCCACCGCTAAAGCTGCTTATGAACAGGGACGCAGCAATCCAGCGAACGCACTCGCGGGACTTATCGGACGGGTGGATACGCAGCCCGTTGTTCAGGTTGATGCGACGACATTACAAAACACGCTGACGACCAATGCCGACCAATTCGCGCAACCGGCAGTCAACGCAGGGGTCAAACTGGTCAGTGGTAACGTCACTACCACGCCGCCTCAAAATGGTCGAACTGTGGATGTGGCAGCGACGGTTGCCAAAGTCCAACAAAATCCCGGTGCTTCGTTAGCCGATGGACGCTTAACGTTGGTCATGCAAACGGTTGCGCCAACTGTGACGGATTCATCACCGATGGTGGAGCAAGCTAAGCATTTACTGAGCAGTCCGTTAGATGTACGCGTTTATGATCCGGTTACAGGCGACACGGTTTATTGGTCAGCACCGCCCGATCAATGGGGCAATTGGTTGAGCGCCGACCCCGATCCCAGCAGTCCAACCGGATTGGCTTTGACGGCGAACGAACAGCCCGTACGTGACTATCTGACGGCACAATCGGCGGTGCTGGACGCGACCCGTTACCTGAAGTTGGATGAAGCCGTTGCCAATGTGCAGCAAGCCATCCGTGAAGGCCGTACCAACCCATACGCGCGGGTTTATCATCATGACCGCCAATATGTGGTGCAGCCGGGGGACACCATCACCAGCATCGCATGGGATGTAGGTGAACCTTATTTGTACATCGAACAGGCCAACGGCGGCCTCGACAGTGCGTCGGTCGGGCAAAGTATTACAATCCCCTCGCCTGATACATTTATGCCCTATGCAGGTGATCCGGATAAGCGGATTGTGGTCAGCATCAGCAAGCAGCGAACACAAGTCTTTGAGGACGGCAAACTAAAGTGGGATTGGGCGACCAGCACAGGCATCGCGGACAGCCCCACATGGCCGGGGATTTACCAGATTATCTCGCATGAGCCGAATGCCTACGCGGGTAATTGGGATTTGTGGATGCCCCATTTCATGGGCGTCTACCAACCCATTCCCGGTGCGGACTTCACCAATGGCTTCCACGGCTTCCCGACGCGCGGTGGTTCACAAATCTTGTGGACGAATAGTCTGGGTACAAAAGTAACCTTTGGTTGTATACTCCTGAGCAATGAAAATGCCGAAGCCCTCTACAACTGGGCTGAAGAAGGCGTGGTTGTGGAGATACAGGCTTGAAAAACAATGTTCCGTCATGGCTGACTTCGTGGCGCGTGGTGATACCGGTGCTGGTCATACTGCTGGCCGTTACTTTTGCCCTGCCAAAGTTGAACGGCTTCTTGACTATCATCGTCGTGGTGGTCGCCTTTCTGGTGTTCATCTTCCGGCGCACACTCATCGGTGGCACTGTCTCTATGTTGGGAACGCGCAGTTCTAACAACTATTTATTCAGCGAGGAGTACGAGAAGGCTGTCGAGTTTTCCACGCAGCAAATCGCCAAGTATCCGAGGGATGTGGTGGCGCGGCTGACTCGCAGCACGGCTTATATTCATCTGGGTAATCTGGAAGCGGCCCGTGCGGATTGCGAGGCCGCCCTCGCGCTCGATCCGAAATCGGTTTACACGCTCAATAATCGTGCCGTGATTTCGATGCAGGAGGATAATCTACCTGCCGCGCTGGCCGATGTGCAGCAGGCGTTGAGCATCCAACCGGACAATCCGGTACTGCTATATAATCGTGGAGCAGTTTATGCGCGTATGGACAAAGACGAAGCCGCTCAAAAAGACTTCGACGACGCGATTGAGATCGAGCCTGATCAAGCGGCGACTTATGCCGGACGTGGCAATCTGGCTTTCAAAGACAAGGATATTGCGGCAGCCTTAGAAGACTACAAAAAGGCCTGTGAACTTTCAGAAGAAACACATCAATTTAGTGCGGGCTTAGCTGTAGCCGAGTTTGCATCGGGTAAAGTTGCAGATGCTCAAAAACGTTGGCAAGCCTTACCCACAAAATATACGCCATACGCCAATCCTGATTGGCAGCGGCGTGTCCTCAATTGGCCGGGTGCCATGACGGTAGAAGCGGGGAAATTGGTAGCTAGTTTGTCTCTTCCGGCGGGAGCAAGTTAGCTGCACAGAATAGTGGCATCAAACGATCATGATGAATGATCATAAAGACATAAACACTCTAAAAAGTTATGATTTAAAAAACGCAACAGATTATTATGTTGTACAGGAATTACGGCGTGTCCTATATTACAGCGTATGGGCAAAGTGCTATTTTATCAGCCGATTATTAAAATGGATTTGGGATAATCTATTTAACAGAAAACAGATCAGAATATTAAAAACTCGGTTCAAAAAATATCCATTCCCCGTTCAAGATTATCTTGTCAGTTTACAACCCGAATTATGCAAGGTTCATAACCTTTGCTATGAATTAAATAAATCTTCAGCAATGTCTGAAGCCGAGAAGTTAGAATTCATCGCTGGCTTAATCTACAAAACCCATTTGTTGAATTACCATCCTACTCACGATGATGGTCATAAATTAACGGCTGCATTAATTATGAAAATGGGAATTGAAAACTTCTGCGACTGCATTGAAACTCCATGAAATAAACCAGCCTATTTCCGCCCGTTTAGCACCCGTTCCACCACCTGCGAATACTGAGCGGCCATCGACTTGACCGAGAATAACTGCTCGACTCGCGCACGACCAGCCATACCCATGCGCCGCCGTAGTGCTGCGTTCTCCAAGAGTGCGATCACCTGTAAGGCCAATCCTGCGGCATCGTTCGGGGGTACGAGATAACCGGTAACGCCATCCGCCACTGTTTCCGATGGGCCACCTTTGTTGGTGCTGACGACTGGCTTACCAGACGCCATCGCCTCGATGTTGACCATGCCGTAACTTTCAAAGTGAGAACTGCACACCACCACATCCGCCGCTGTGATCACGCGCTCGGAATCCGCACGGAAGCCCAGATAATGCAACCGTGATTTGAGCAGCGGATCATTGGCAGTAGTCTCCAGAATGCGCGTTTTATAAGCATTGTCGGCAGTGGTTTGGGTATTCTCGCCAGCCACCACAAAATGCGCTTCCGGTATCATGCGTCCAACCTGCCGCGCCATGTCCTGAAAGACATCATGGCCTTTCACATCCTGAAAACGGGCGATGAGTGCCACCAATGGCGCATCCATCGGCACACCCCCATCTACGCGCACTTGTGAACCATCGAGGCCGGGTTGGAAGCGCGTGGTATCCACACCGGAATAAATGAGTTCGACCTGATCCGGTGGCATAAAGGGCGGCTCACCGAGAAAGCCTTCTTTGATAGCTTTCGAGAGCGCAATCGTCGCAGCAGGTCGCTGGAAAAATGCTCGCTGCCAGACCTTCGGTTTAAACCACCATCCCCAACACCACCACAGTGCCGGAATGCCTGCACGTTCAGCCGCCGGAAGCGCCATCGGCAGCGTATGATAATCACTGTGGACAAGGTTGATATGTTGGTCACGGATGAGTTTGCCGATGGTACGGCTGATGGGTAACTGCGCCCATAACATCGGCACGAAGTAGGTACTGGCACCACGCCAAGACTTGATATAAACAGGCCAATCCCGCTTGCGCCATGCCGCCGCCAACTGGCCCTCCGCCCGTACCAACAAGTGCGGCAGGTAATGCTTAGGATCAAGATTATCGACCAGATTGAGCAGCGCAGTTTCGCCACCACCGAGGTCGATATAGCTGGAAACAAAGAGAATATTGATACGATCTGTCATTGAATTAGCTTGGTTCCAATGTCTGTGATACCTGCGACCAAAGCAATACCAATAAAGAGGACAATCGCTACCAAACCTTTTCGCAGCAATTCACTGCGGGCAATATTCTCGTTATAGACGCTGGGTGCAATCATCGTCAGTATCCAACCAGCTATCACACCGAAAAACACCTGCGTTCCGCCTAACACACTGACAAGTGCGGCTGGACCAAGGGCTACCGCTGCCAAAGTCAACAATTTCGCACATAGAAATATGGTTTCATTGACCGCAATGATCGCCAATGCTTTGCGGGGTATCGTTCTCAAACTTTCGTGAAAGGCAACTCTTACCGGACGCACCAGTAAATAAATGAGCAATCCGCCTAAGGCCAATCCCCAGCTTTCGTAGGGCAAGAAGCGTTCAAAATGATCACCTCCAGCGACGAATTTGAACATCACCACCGAGAG
>JACDGI010000796.1 GCA_013821665.1 Anaerolineae bacterium | reverse complement strand
CTTCTTGGATTTGGGGGCCGGTTTGACCGATGACGATGCCGATTTCATCCACGCCCGCGTCACGTATGGACTCGATGACCCGCACTAGAACGGGCTTATTAGCAACGGGAATTAACTGCTTGGCATTGGTATACGTCAGCGGATAAAGCCGTGTTCCCTTGCCGCCGCTGAGAATCAATCCCTTCATAACCTTCGCACCTCAATGTCTATAACAGACGTGGGTAGGGCATCATCAATAACGTCCCTACGAATAAGCATATGCTTCATTATTAACCCATTCGTCCTTGCAGGAGGCCAAAGATGATGAGGATCGCCATAATCAGCAAAATGACCCACAACCAAAGCATGTTTCCGCCACCTGTCATGGGCGGCAGGGCATGGCGAGATGGACTATTCTTAGGCAGTTTTTCCCAATCGGCTTGTGCTTCGGAATCAGGTGATAAATCAGGGTTCGACATCGTGCTTTACGGCCTGTGTACGCGGGCTGTAATAACGCTTGAGCCAACCGCACAACCCATCTAAACCGGGGAACAACACGCGCTCGGTGATATTGATGAGATCGAGCTTGTCGCGCACTTCCCATTTGAGCGTGGCAGGGATAATGATGCGCTGGTAAAGGTCGGGCTTATCAGCCAGCCATTGGTCGAGGGTGGCGTTCGGACTGGACATAGTTGAAAACAGCGCGTACTGGTTGGTGATGCGATCATCCAAGGCCGGTGGATCAAAAAAGATAGCAAACGGCTCCGGTGAAAGCTGGTCAAATTCGTGCAGCGTTCCAGAGACGCGGCTGAGCATATCGACCTGAAAGAAATTGGCTGATTGATCGCGTAAAATCGCACTTAATTTGGTCGGCATATACTGTTGAATCTTGCGGACATCCACACACCAGATTGCGCCGTCATAGACGATTTTATCAAGGTTGATGGTGGCGAAGTGCATGGCAATGTAAGCCGAATTTGTCCAATCGAGGAGGCGTGTGGGCAAGCCATGATGCTGGGCAACCGCCAGCCAATTCCAGACCGAGTCGCCGGGGCTGGTATCACGGTGGGCATATTTTTTAAAGTTTCGTAGGAGCGCCTGTTCGAGCTGAACGTAAGGGCCACCAAGCCGTATGAGGCTGGTTTTTAGATCATGGTCGATGTCCGAAAGGCCGCGAAAGGCATAAGGTGTGCGGTAACGACCGAGATCCTGATTCCAAGCATCGTTGAAAATGACCTCGTTTAGTTCGGCCCAACTGTTAACACGAATATCTTTCGGTGTTTGCATAAGCGAACCTATTTGTACTCGCTGCCTACACTCTCTTTGGGGGCGTTGCTGAGGACTGCGCCGAGGATGCGGACGTGTACGCGTTCTAGTGCTTCACGGGCGCGGACAGTATGGTCGCGGCGGGTATGTCCGGCACGGATGACCAACAAGATGCCGTCGAGTTTAGCACCGAGTAAAGCTGCATCGGTGGCCGCTAGAACAGGCGGCGCGTCAAACAGCACATAATTGGCGCGAGCTTTAAGCACACCGATCAGTGCGTTCATACGCTGGCTGCTGAGGATGTCGGCAGGATTCGGCGGCAGCGGGCCAGATGGCAGAATTTGAAGTCCGGCGATGCCTGTTTCGACAAGCGGTGGTGTGGACATCGCCCCATCTTCGATCATCATGGTGGTCAGGCCACGGTCATTCGGAATACCCCAAATCTCGTGCTGTGTCGGCCTACGCAGATCACTATCCACCAGAATCGTTTTGTTGCCGCTCTGGGCAAAGGTTACTGCCAGATTTGCCAGTGTGATACTTTTATCGTCACTTTGGGCTGTCGAGGTAATGAGCAGCGTGTGCAGCGGATTTTCAACACTGCTGAACATCAAGTTCGTCCGCAAACTGCGGAAAGCCTCGGCAGCGGCGGTACGCGGGTCGGTCAAGGTGATCAGATTGACAGTGGGCATATTTGTTACCTATTCGTGAGCAAGATGCACAGCAGAGATAGTTAAACTCTGGTTGTAGGGAAGGGTCTCAGACCCTTCCGCAATAATCAATTTTATTCTGGAATAGAAGCCAACACCGGAATCTCCATCACCCGTTCCAAATCTTCACGGCGGCGGATGACGCTGCTTTCGAAATATTCCAATATGAAAATGATGATCGCGCCGACAATCGCGCCTAATACCGCGCCAGCCGCTGCATTGATCGTCGGGCGTGGACTATAAAGCCCGTAGACTGGATCGTCTTGCAGTAGCGCATTCACTTGAAAATCCCGTTGGACTTTCTGGTTTTCGGCATTGCGGAATTGGACGAGCTGTTCACCATAGGCTTTGGCGACACGGTTTGCCATTTCGCCATCCGGCAAATCCACTGAGATTTTAATTGAAATCGTCAGTTGATCGGGTGCCGCGACTACCACTCTAAACAGATCAGAAGGTGTCATATCCAGTTGCAGTTGGTCGATAACTTTGATGGCTGTATAGGTACTGTTCAACAGGAGACTGTATTGGCTGAGCAAGTCTTTAGTGGCGATGTTCAAGCCGTTATCGCTGCGGGCCGGTTGCACCAGCACCGTTTGGATGGAACGATAAACGGGTGTTTCGCGTTTTGCAAGGAAGTAGGCCGCTCCAGCAACCAGCAGTGCCAACAGCACCATAATCCAAGCACGCCGCACAAAAATGCGCCCATAATCGAGTAAGTTCATAAATCAAGCGACTCCTACATTCAGTTTTTGTTCATTCATTTAGGCACGATATAGCGCACCCGCCTTGCTTTGAACGCAGCGATTGTACCACGTCCCGCTGCATCCTGTAGGGCGCGTTCCCGCCGATTAATTAGCGTTGCTCGCTAACATATGTCCTCGGTTTTATCATACTGTGTTCTTGGTTGGTATATTCGAACCATTTTGCGGTTGACATGACTGAACTTTTGTTCTATACTATTACAGTTTTCATAGTACCACTTACTTTACAACCATTACTATAACTGTAATAGAATATAAGTTTCAACTCCGAGGAGGAGATTATGAGCCAAAATGCCGTGAAGCGTCTTTATCTGATGCAAGTTGGGGATATGCCGGAATACCACATTCCGATTGTGTGCTATCTGGTACAAACCGGTGACGGCAAGAATATCCTGA
Source organism: Anaerolineae bacterium (assembly GCA_013821665.1). Lineage (GTDB taxonomy): Bacteria > Chloroflexota > Anaerolineae > Aggregatilineales > Phototrophicaceae > CFX2. The sequence continues at coordinate 456 of JACDGI010000796.1, read as the reverse complement.
TTGACACCGGTCTACCGGAGATTATGCCGGAAGAAGAAAAGGATATGGAGAATGGGAAAGATGTTATCCAGCAGTTGGCGAGCATTGGCTTAAAACCGGACGATATTGATACCGTCATTTCGACACATTATGACATCGACCATGCCGGAAGACACGCGGCATTCACCAAGGCGCAGTATATTGTTCAGCGTGTGCATCATTTGGAAGCTGCGGCGGGCAACCCCCGTTTTGCCCCGCTTCGTTCCCAATGGGATCAGCCAATGGAGCGCATTCGGCTGGTGGACGGGGACACGGAACTGCTACCGGGGTTGGAGCTGATTGAGACCAGCGGGCATGTGCCGGGACATCAATCGGTGCTGGTGCGGCTGCCCAAAACGGGGGCGATTTTATTGACGATTGACGCGGTACAGTTCGGTGCAGGCTTTACCCGTGATGAGCCGGCAGAGGGTAGCAACC
>JACDGI010000083.1 GCA_013821665.1 Anaerolineae bacterium | reverse complement strand
GGAATGGTTGCGTCGTAAGTCGGCAGCGGCCAGAAGGATTGGTAGTCGAGAACGATCAAGGCGCCTACAATTAGAGTCACGAGTATCACGTAGAGGTTTGCCGTCGGCAAACCCGTACCAAAAGGCAAACCCCTGCGATTGATCCATGTCCATCCGTAACCCACCAACACCGCTATCACCAACGCCAGCAGAAAATCAAAACGTCCCGGTGTACGGGCGAGGCTGAATCCCGGCAGGTTATAGACGAAGGCATAGGGCAGCGTAATATAAGTGTCGAGTGTGCCGAGGTTGATTTTGAGCGGTTGGTCAAATAGTTTAAGCAGCGGGCCGAGCGCCAAAATCCATGCTACCGCCGCGAGTATCAGCCACCAGCGGGCGGCTTTGACCTTCCATAAAGCCAATAACGCCAGCAATCCCGCGACGATGCCGATGTAGCTGGAACCTTCGACGATGTTCACGCCGAGAACGGTGTGGGTATAAGGAAGCTCTCCATAAAGGGGATGATTAAATGAGGGTGTAACGATGCCAAGTAAATCATCACTGTAATCGACACCGCCACCTTCGCCGGTATAAGCGCTGGTGCCAAAGGTGCTGGCAAAGACTGGCAGTAGGAAAATCAACAGCAAACCCGCGCCAACCACACTGACGATCATCAGCCGCAGCAGCGCCCACCAATCGCGCCGAACCAGCAGAGTCAAGCCGATGACGGTTATCAACGGAAACACCGCGTAAATCAGTTGCAGCGTGTGTCCGAGTGGTGTTAGCAGGAAGAAGATAGTGCTGAGTACGATGTACCGAATGCTGAGCGGAAAGCGACTCGATTTGTTTTGGCTTTGGCTTGCAACTTCCGGCTTGTAACTTACGACTTTAAACAGCCCTGTCACCTGTAACAAACTGTAAACCAACAGCGGCAGCGGCCACTGGACGAGTAAACCGCCATGCCCACCGGCTAAATGCCCTTGAATCACCGGCGCAGTCATGAAGGCCAGACCACCGAGCAGCGCCGCCGAACGCACGCCCGTCAATTTCCAGACGAGCCAATATGCCGCCCAACCATTGAGCGCGAGTGTCAGCAGGGCGAATAGGTTATAAGCAGCCGGAAGCGGCATAAAAAAGGCGAACAACCAACCGGGGAAAAATTGCAGCGGATCAGACCACAGGATGACACCCTGCATCCCATCGGGATAACCCAGCAGCGGTTGGAAGATCATGGGTTGGCCGGTTTGCAGCGCGGTTTTAATCCACCAGATGTGGCGCGTCATCTCATGCGCGTCACCAAACGGATAACCCGCGAAATGCGTACTGATGATGGTCAGCAGCGGCCACGTCATGACCACTGCCACCAGCAAATAGAGCGCATAAATGGCAAGGTTCAAGGGCAGAGTGCGTTTCAGTGTTTGCATCCGCCCATTGTACAAAGGGGGTGGTTACGCGCCAAGTGACGGTTAAGTGTCGGAGGTTAAGCGTGAGTTGCTTGACGCACTTTCATTTGTGGTTTAGAGTAGTTTCATCCTCAAATAAAGCCTTAGCGCTGCTTAACGCGCTTCAAAATGTCCACCCAAAAATTTGCATGGAAAGATCGTGATACTGCTGCACAGGATTTGCTTCAAGTTGCCTATCATGCGCCGTCCTCGGTAAGTTCCCGCGCATTAATGTTACTGCGCTCCATTCGCTCGTCGAATATCATGCCTGAATTAGAGGCGCTTGTTTTCGATGAAAGCCTTGGTATCTGGCCTCGTCGTTATGCCTTACGCGCAATCACATCTGTTTCAAGTGATGTCGATATGCCGCAGTTGGCTCAATATATGGAAAAGGCTTTTAGGTTACGCTGCGATGCTTTCCGAAAAATACCACGCCATCGAACTTATAACAGTGATTTCAGCAATGATTTGCTTGGTAGTTTGAAAGGCTTTGTCGCTAAACATGCGTTGAATCGCGAATGGTTTTTTGAGATGCTGAACCGTGTACAAGAACCGGCTGTTGTCAGTGAGTTTCTAACCACGTCACTAAACTATGGATTAGCTGAGGATTTTCAACAACAGCTTTTCGATAGATTATTAACGTTGATAGATCAAAATCCCGATATTTTGACTTTAGAGATTGTGCAGAGCCTTTCGTACTATAATCTCGACAAAAGCCGAGAATTTTTAAATATACGGCTAAAAAGTATTCTCGAAATGTGTCTGAACAGTCCACGCGATACTCAATGGCTGATGCTTGCTGATGATTGGGGCGAACTGCGGGAAGAACTGGTTAAAATCAAACCGGAATTTGCAGCGCTCATCGCGGATTATAGTCAAAACCTAGAGAAGCAGCGAAATGAGCGACAACTTAGTAAGCAGCAAGCCTCACAGGTGGCGCGTGAAAGTCCAGCTTATAAATTGCTGCTAAAATTATACGAGGCCGCCAAAAATGATGATTACAGCGCTTACGATGTCTTGAGGAGGATAGCCAAGCGAGGAAGAGAAGACATTCGTTTACGTGCAGTAGGTACCTATTTCATCGGACAACTATCGCCCAAATATGATTCGCTAAAGGTTTTGCAGTTTCTGGTGAAATATGCCAATGATGATTGGGGCGATTACTCTCAACATTCGCCCATCCGTTATGAAGCTGGCGAAGCCTTATCTCATCATCCAGCGGCAGAAGTTTGGGAAAGCTTGATAGATGCCTTCTTTGTTAATCCAAGTAACGAGTTATCCAGTTTCATGGAAGATTGGATTACCGAAATGACGGACATTTTGAGTGGTGAGCAGCGCAACGATGAGGGCAATACTTGGGATGTTGAGAATCGCCCTTGGTTTCATGCCCTCGCCGAAATAGACGAGGAAGCGTTAGTGAAGTACGCAAATCCTTAGTCCATCATCTGAGAGATGTCATCCGCTTAAAGGTTATCGGATCGCCGCACAATCTTAACCGTATAATCGGCAACGTCCTGCGTGTTCTTCCAATTTTGTTTGGCGCTGTTATAGATAATCGAATCCATCCCGATATGCAGTTGATAGCACAGCAGCCGTTCCTTGACATGGGCGTTGTTGGTGCTGGATGCTTCAAAATGTGCCATGAGTTTTTGCCCCAGTTGCACCGCTGCAAATTCGGGATACCACGGCTCATAGAACATAAACCACGCCACATCGTATAACGCATCGCCATACATCGAACACTGCCAATCAATAACCCCGCTGATTTGGTTATCCGACACCAGTAGGTTGTAATTCAATAGGTCCGAGTGGATCAGTTGACGGGTTTCAGGGCATTTCTCCACCAGCGCTTCAAACTGCGGATAAAGTTGATCAAAGATGGCTGTCCCAACCGGCGATTGTGCCAGCTTAGTATACCAACCACTGGTAAAGCGGTTTGGATCATCATCGACCCGCATACCCAGAAGATGGTCTTTCCAGCTTTTTCGGCTGCCGATGCCGTTTTTATCCCAACCGCCATAACCGGATGTGCTGCTGAGGTCGGTTGTTCTTAAAGCGTCAAACAGCTTCAATAGAGCAGGCAGCGTATCGGTCACTTCGGAGGCGCTGAGTCGATCAATGAATTTGCCCTGCGCGAACTCGGTGATGGCGAAATAGGTATCGAACTGTTTGCCGGTGTCCAGTAATTTGGGAACCGGCATAGCCTCACTGCTTAATCGACTGGCTAAGGCATCCTTCTCAAATGTCTCGGATGAATGGCACCAGCGCAGCACATACTTCTTGCCCTGATGCACAAAGGAATAGGCTTGAGACCAGTCGCCACCGCTGAGCAGCGTCAGTTCAGTAACGTCTTGATTGAACTTTTCTTGCAGAAATTGAAGGGTATCTTCGGTTGGGATATTGGGTTTTTGAGCCATAATATTTCGCCTATACCTTTATGAATTGAAGTCTCGATAGGTGTCGCACAAGCGCCTAATTCACACCTTTGAGCCACGACTTTTTCTTGGGGAACAGGATGTCGATTAACACCTTGCCTTTGCCGCTGGCTCCCACTTCGGGCAAGATGGCGCGAATCTCATCCGAGTTGTGCTGCCCAAAGACCACGTTCCAGAATAGATTCCACGGGAAGGAAACATCATAACCATCCTTGCCTTGGGTAGCTTCAATCGCCGTGATGCGTCCTCGCTCGAATTTGAAGCAGATCCCCGTCAGATCGTAGAAGCCGATTTTCAGTTCGCCAGTGTAACCATGTGCGCCGCTGTCGATGAGTCTGCGTTCCAGCACCGGTTGGATGTGCTGCAAGAAGGGGATCATCTCTGACACACGAACATACCACATATATTCTCGCGTGTGGATATGGCCGCCATGTGTCCGATCAATCAAGGCATCCACCGACGGATGCAAACCTCCGGCGAATGATAGCAGCGGCGGACGCTCTCCAAACTTGGCCTGTGCCCACTGCTTCAGGGCACGTATGACATCATCAAAAGTTTCGAGGTAATTGGCTTCCTCACCAACCACATAACAGTTGCAGTTGATCATATATTTGTCCCAGCGGAAACCAAACATATCCAAATATCCGACAGCCTGACCCGCTGCGTTAACGATCATCTGGTAATCCATGACTTGTCCCGAATTTGGATCACGCCCCATAATTTCGTAACGCCATTCTTCCACTGATCGGTTCTCGCTCAACAGCCGTTCACGCGACATCCGGTCATACCAACGTATCATGTTGGGAATATCCTCCGGCGTGGCAGGGCGTAGAGTAAAAGCCGGTTTGGTGTCGGGTGGCGCATCCGCCATAACATCGAGCGGATAAGAAGCGTGCTGCCCTAAATCAACCGCCATCGTGTAACCGAATTGGCGATAAAAATAAGGGATTCCGGTGATGACTTGCATCTGCTGACCGAGTGCCGCGCTGCGTTCATGCACCGCCTCGAACAACGCACGCACCAATCCCCGCTTGCGATAATCGGGATGGGTCGCCACCAATTCCGGTCGTCCGACTACCAGCGGAATATCCTCGTAGCGCCAACGGTGCGGGATCAATAAGGTGGCGGCTGCAATCATGTCGTCCTTGGCGGGATCAACCACCACGAAAAAATCATCATGTGTCATGGTCGGATGGGTGTTGATCAAATCGCGTACCCAATGGATAAAGGCGTTTTTGGCTTCTGGCGTTTCACCCTCGCCGTTGATGTCGGCATGAAACTGTGGCAAACGCTCACGGTCACTGGCATGGCCTTCACTCAAAGTCCGTAAAATAAGGCCATTCGCAAGTTGTTTCTGCATCTGTCTTCTCTGCCTTCTCAGCGTCTTCTCTGAAAGTAACCCTCTTCGTAATGTCTGGCTCCCTCCCTCGTTTACGGGGGAGGGCTGGGGTAGGGGTTCCGGATGCCCTATCTGTCTTCTCTGCTTTCTCAGCGCCTCTGCGGTAAAAAATTCCCTACATGTAGCCCTTCAGCCACGACTTTTTCTTGGGGAACAGCACATCCAGCAGCACCGCCGCTTTGCCGTTCGCCCACACTTCCGGCAGGATAGCTTTGAGGTCATCATAACCATGATGCCCGAACACCACATTCCACAGCATGTGATACGGGAATGAAATGTCGTAGTTATCCGTATCCGAGCCGTGAATGATGTCGATGGTGGTGATCTTACCGCGTTCGAAGGTCATGCAAATCCCTGTCAGATCATAGAAGCCAATTTTCAAAGTGCCGCTATAACGGTTGGCACCGCTGCCTTCTAATCGTCGTTCCAGCACCGGTTGGATCAGCCGTAGAAATGAAATGGTCTCCGGCACACGCAGCAGCCAGAAATAATCCGGCCCACGCACCGCGCCACCCTTCGTCCGGTTAATCAGACTGTCGAGTGCTTCGTGGATGCCGGCTGGAAATGTCAACAAGGCTGGGCAAAAGCCGTATGAGGCCACGCCCCACTGCTTGATGCCGCGTAGGACATCATCAAAGGTTTCGAGATAGGAGGACTCCGCGCCCACCACATAAGCGATACATTCAACGACCTGATCGTCTTGAGCGGAAAGAAGGGTATACAGCTCTAAATAACCGATGCCTTCACCCGCAGCATTGACGATCATCAGAAAGGTCTTATGCTGGCCTGAACCGCGATTGCGTCCGGTCATTTCGTAGCGCCACACGTCCGCCGAACGCATTTCTGTTAGCAGCCGCTCCTTCGCCATATAGTCATACCACTGCATCAAGTTAGGGGTGTCGTCGGGCGTGGCTTCGCGCAGTGTAAAGCTCGGCTTATAGTCCGGCTTAGCATCGGCGATATAGTGCAGGGGAAGGCTGGCGTGTTCTTCGCCAATATCAACCGCCATCGCATAACCGAACTGGCGATAAAAATAGGGGATGCCCGTGATCACTTGCAACTGGTGTCCGAGGGTGGCGCTGCGTTCGTGGATGACTTTGAACAACTCGCGCACCAAACCGCGTCCCCGATACGGCGGCAGCGTCCCCACCATTTCAGGACGACCGACTGATAGCGGAATATCTTCATAGCGCCACATTTGCGGGATAAGCAGCGTTGCCGAAGCAATCCGGTCATCTTCTGCCGGATCGACTACTACAAAGATGTCATCGAGCGTCGTAGTTACATGTCCGCTGATTAGGTCGCGCGTCAAAATACGGGTGTGTTCTTTGCCGATTTCAGGGTCATTCGCGCTGTTCACGTCGGCATAAAATTGGGGAAGGCGTTCGCGGTCGCTGGCATAACCTTCGCTCAGGCTGCGCAGGATGAGTCCGTCGCGGAGTGGCTTCTGCATGATGAGATGACTTTCTAAGGGTAATGGTCACATTAGATGAACCATAGTGACCCATTATACCCCAGAAAGCCATTTGCCAAATAGTCATCTATAAACTGGATAGGCTTGAGGCAGAAAATCCTCAGCGCTTACCCAGTTTGTTGGTCACATAAGCCACCGCGAAGCCCGCGATTGCCAGCACGATTCCGATGGAGCGCACCGAGTAATCAATGCGATAGTCGAGCAGCGTCGCAAACACCACGATCAACGCGATGCCGCCGATGGCAAAGGCAATCACCGAAATGAGGAGGTGTGCCGTCCGGTTGCTGACGCGATGGGGTGGTTGCAGCACATCAATCTTCTGCTCCCATTCCCGCGCCGCTGGATCGTCTATGGTTTTCAAGATGGCTCGTGCGCCAACATAATCTTGCTTATCGACGAGTTCTTGAACTGCGTCAAACTTCCCTTGTGCTACTGTATTATCGATAATCATCTCGCCACTCCATGAACTAATTTGGGGGTTGTTTGTCAGAGTACATCATGCCTGTTGAGGGCTTGGCAACCTCAGCCATCGCATTTGCCAACGCCTCGACCAGTTCGTCACGGGCGACACCCATACCGAATAACACACCGGCGTAAAAGCCACCTTGTACGGGCTGCCCAGCCGATTCCACCTGTTGCGCGGCTGCGTTGGATAAGGTTTCCCAGCGGTCGATCAGGACGGTCAGGTCGGTTATCAGGTCGGATGTCATATGTCCCTCGCTTGCGTTTGCATATGGTTTCAAAACGCTACGAGGCTTATCTGAACACGCGCGGGATGATTTGTCATGGGAAGAATGGACGTAAATATCACGACATATGGGTAGTGTGATGCAAAATGCGGCTAATTAGGTTATTTCTAAATGTCACCTTAATGCGCGAAATCAACAATAAACTGTGCGTAGTCTTCGTTCCGTTTAAGTTCCATATCGCGGTACAAACGGTGGCGTTCCGTTTGAACAGTTTCTTGAATGATTGGGTTGTAGCCTTCTTTGAGAAAGGTTTCCCAATAAATGCCGGAACCACGTTTTTGCCACGCCGGTAAATCATTAAAATTGATACCATTTTGAAAGAGCAGCTCATTTTTATCGGCGACTGACAATCCAACGAGTGCTTGTGTCGCCTTATTCACGTCTTGCCCTTGTTTCCGCAGTACCCAATAACAATGGGCGTTTAAGGCGTTGCGATGCGCATCTTCTTGTCGCCAGCGAAAATAATCAACTACCAAATCAAGGGTTGGCAGTTGGCAAATTCGGCAGTCAAAGACTCCCATTGCGCCCAGCAGCAAAGAAAACTTTGCACTGGCTTCACCTGCCAGAATAGAGTTGAATTTGCGTTCCTTCCGATTAAAGGTATCGGTTGATTTTTGAAACAGCAGCGAAATTTCATCACTCTGTGTATAACCGTAAACGACTGGAAAACCACAATTCATCAGATGTTCGACTGTGTCCAACATTATGTCGCGAAAGCGCTCATCGAATGGGCTTTCAAACTGGTGGACTTCTTTGGTCAATCTGGTAAATGTGCGCCCGTCCAATCGCGCCACCATGTAAATATTTGGCAGTACGCAATGGTCGTGCGTGGTTTCGTAAATGCGCATGTCATGATCAAGCTGATCAAAGTTCATGAGGCCATTCCTTGATAATAAAGGCGCCTTTGTCGTCAACGCTGACGCTGTAGAGAAAATCAAAACCTTCCGCGAAGCTTGGCGGTTGTAAGCGTTTCACCGTACCGAGGACACCTATATCCGGCACACGCTCGTTACCGCTGCGGGTCGCGTTTCGTTCCAGCGCCTTTTGAACATCCACCTGAAAAGCATAACCGATCACACTAAAGTGGTGGATACGGGCGCGTACAATATATTTGGCGCGTTCCTCAATCGTCGGATTAGTATTGTCAATTACGAAGGGTTGCTTGGCTTCTAAACACGCATTCAGGAGCAGTTCCTCCCGATAACGTGTGCGCAGCATATCAAGGCTCAGCCGGATATGCGATTTGAAAAAATTCTGGGCATAAAAAGTCGATTTACCACTTGCCTGTATGCCAATCAAGACCACAGCTTGCATTCCAATTTCCTACAGTGTTAGGCTTATTCCCTGAAAATATCAGCAAGCGCCACTTGGAATTCTGGCAGCACGTCGTCACCATCCAGCATCCCATTTACATTCAGGTGTAACGGTTGCTCCATATCGGGTGCGTAAACTGTCGCCTTCCGCCGCTGCGGATCAACCACCCAAATCAACCGCACGCCATCCAACAAATAAGCATCTATTTTCTCATCTAACTCGCTTACTTTGTCATTGGGCGAAACAACTTCAATTACGAGATCAGGCACGAGTGCTAGAGGGCGAGTGTTATGATCGGGATTTTGAGCCTCATAGTCAGCAATACGAGTACCGGCAAAATACATTAAATCGGGTATCCGTGAACCTTCTACCCAATTGGTATCAGCTTTATTTGGCATGATGAATGTGGTTTCGGTATAGACTTCACCTTCTCGTTTTAACTGGGTAAATTGATAGAACAACAAGAATAACAATCGTATCACTTTGCTATGTCCAAACACATTAGGCAATTTAATTCTCCGTTCGCCATTGATCAGTTCAAACGGTTGGGCTTCCACTGCTTCCATAAATTCAGCCAGCGGCATCCCGATTTTGGTTTGGAGTAATGTCATTTTTAGTTCACTCCTGCTGATATTTTCTTGTGCCTATTATAACCGCCATTTAGCCTACAAACCCTTTCCTAACCATCTATGAACGGTCTTAACACTTGCCAGCCGAAAAAAGGTTAGCAAACTCCCTCACAAAGAGTGACCAAAATGTAACCCGAATGGCGAACGGATGTGCTACGATAGCATGACATAGATCTATAGTTGCAGGAGACTAAGAATGCCTCGAATGACATATACGGTGGATCAAAGAACGGCTGCTCTTGTTGAGCTTGAACGGTGCCGGGGTGATATTCTTCGCGCATCCTTAAACACAGGTATTCCTGAACGGACTTTATATACATGGCGCCGCCGATTTTACGCGGAAAATAAGCGGCAGCAACCCCCTACGCTGCCGCCGCCGAAAGCAATTCCGGCCTTTAATGATGATTTTGAATCGCTGTCTTATATTCGCAAACAGATGATGTCCGAACTGGTTCGCCTCGCCTCCACTTTTCAAGAGGATACTGCCTTCGCCACGCCCCAACAACGCGCACTGATTCTCACCCAATTGATTGATCGCCTCATCAAATTGGATGCTCATTTAGATCCTTATACGCCCACACCCATGTATCAATCGCCAGATGAAAAATTTGTACCGTTTTTTATGCGTCATAATGTCGAAGTAATAGATGATGAGGAGAATGACCAGCGTGAAGAAGAAGAAGCGAACGATATAGACTACAACCACCGTGAATCAAAAACGGAGGCATCTCTGCCCCCGTCTGATCTCTAAATCTCTGCGCCTCTGCGGTTAAACTGGTTCTTACACCAGCATCCGCATCGGATTTTCGAGCAGTGTCTTGAAGGCGAGCAGATATTGTGCGCCTTCAGCACCATCGCTCACACGATGATCCACGCTGATCGTCACCTTCATGCGGTTGCCGATGCCTAATGTACCGTCGGCCTTGACCACGGGCACCTTCATCGCTGTACCGATTGCCAGAATGCCCGCTTCCGGTGGGTTGATAATCGCCGAGAAGTGTTCGACGCTGTACGGGCCGAGGTTGCTCACGGTGAACGTCGCGCCGGTAATATCTTCCGGCTTGACCTTGCCTTCACGCGCACGGGCAATCATAGCTTTGTTCTGGGCCGCCATCGTCCCTAATGAAACCTTATCCGCATCCTGCGCCACCACATTGAGGAGGCCACCCTTGGGCAAAGCCACCGCGATACCGATGTTGATACGCTTATACCGTACCAGTTTTTCGGGATAATAATGGGTGTTCAGGTTCGGATACTGGCGCAAGGTTAACGCGGTCGCCTTGACAACCATATCGTTGACGCTGATCTTGCTTTCTTCAGGCATGCCTTCGTTGATCTGCTTACGCAAGGCCAACAATGGCTCGACATCGATTTCGTTGGTCACATAGAAGTGCGGTATCCACTGCTTGCTTTCCACCGTCACTGTCACGATACGCTTACGCATATTGGTCAGGTCGATGTACTCGACATCCGGCCCTTCTGCTGGTAGCTTGCGGGTAGGGGCGTTCAAACCGGTTCCACTTGCCGGAGCAGGAGTGGAAGTCGGTGCGGCCTGTGGTGCTGGCGCAGCCGATGGTGTGAAGTCTTCCACATCTTTTTTCTGAATACGTCCATCAGGGCCAGTACCATGTACCTGAGCCAGATCAACACCACGTTCTTCGGCTACCTTACGCGCAACCGGCGAAGCTTTAATCCGGCCATCTTCGGTGGTGCTGGCCGCTGGTGCAGGAGGATGACCATTCGTACGTGCGGCGTTACCTGCGGGTGCGCCCGGTGTCGCGGCGATCACGACAGGCTGTTTCACAGGAGCAGGCGCTTTATTGCCTTCTTTAGCGATCTCTTCATCAACCGTTTGGGCTTCGGGCGATGGCTCGGCTGCCGCTGCTAGATTGGGCTGCTTGGCCGTAGTGGCTGGTGCGGATTGAGTCGGTGCGGCTGCGCCAGCTTCACCAATCGAACCGATTGACTGGCCGGTTTTGATCTCGTCGCCGGGTTGAGCGCTGACTGCACTCAGGACACCCGATTCGGGCGCTTCAATCTCAACCGTGGCTTTATCGGCTTCCACCTCGGCGATCACATCACCCTTATTGACATTTTCGCCCACATTCTTCAACCAATTGAGCAGGGTTCCATCCATCGAAGCAGTAATCTGACTCGCCATTTAGAGGATCTCCTTCACGGCTGCTATTACTTTATCGGCGTTGGGCAGTGCCATCAACTCAATATCATGGGCATAAGGCAGTGGCACATCCATAGCGCTCACCCGCTTAACGGGCGCGTCCATGTAATCAAACATATTTTCCTGAATTTGGGCGGCGATTTCGCTGCCAAAGCTGAAGTGGGGCAGCGATTCTTCCACCACTACACAGCGGTTGGTTTTCTTGAAACTGGTGAAAACGGTCTCCATATCCAAGGGGCGCAGCCAGCGCATATCCACGACTTCGCATTCCACGCCGTCTTTAGCCAGTTCGTCGGCTGCATGTAATGACCAGCCTACGCCGCTGCCGAAGGTCACGATTGTGACGTGCTTGCCTTCGCGTTTGACATCGGCCTTACCAATCGGCAGGACGAAGTCTTCATCGTCGGGCACAGGCCCCGGCTTGGGATACAAAGAGATAAACTCGGTGAACAAAACGGGATTGTCATCACGGATGGCGGCCTTCAACATGCCCTTGGCATCGCGGGGTGTCGAAGGACAGCCCACGTACAAACCGGGGAAGTGCGCGAAGATCGGTTCCGGTGTTTGCGAATGGGTCGCGGTGGCTTGGTCGCCCCAGCCAGTCGCTGCACGGATGACCAACGGCACTCTAAACTGACCGTCGAACATATAATGAATTTTGGCGGCGTGGTTGACGATGGCATCCAGCGCCAGAAAAGCGAAGTTAATGGTCATCATCTCGGCCACCGGACGTAAGCCCATCATGGCCGCGCCGACGGCTGCGCCAGCAATCGCCATTTCGGTGATGGGCGTGTCTTTCACACGCTTGGCACCAAATTCTTCCAGCAAGCCCTGTGTAACGCGGTGCGTGCCATTCCAAATACCGACTTCTTCACCCATTATAAATACTTTGTCGTCCCGAAGCATTTCCTCGCGGAGCGCCATACGCAGCGCCTCGCGCATTGGTCGATTTCGTTCTGCCATTGGTAATCCCTAGTCTTTAGACATTAGCCTGTAGTCATCACTGCCGGAGGTCTGGTTTTCTTTAGGCTCTAAAAACTCGAACCCCTTAACTTTTTACTTTCTCGTTTTCGGTGCTGGTTACGTAGACATTGCTGATCAAGTCTTCGTAAGTCGGAATCGGGCTGTCGATGCCGTATTGGGTGGCCTCATCAACCTGTTCCGCTGCGTGTTTAGTAATCGCATCCAATTCGCTCTGGATACCTTTGAACTTGCTCACCAATGTTCGCTGCAAGATTTTGATGGGGTCTTTGTTTTCCATCCACTCGTGCAGCTCGTCGGCCATACGCTTGTCGTAGGTCTTGTCGGAAACACCATGCCCCTTATAACGGTAGGTCATGGCTTCCATCAAAACGGGGCCTTTCTTACGCGCATAAGCCACGGCTTCGCTCACCGCTTTGTTCATGGCGATGACATCCTGACCGTCAACACGTCCGCCATCTTGCATACCGTAAGCAATGGAACGTTTATGCAGTTCAACCTGCCCGCTCGAGTCTTCGATACGTGTACCCATGCCGACCAGATTATTCTCAATAATCCAGACGACCGGAAGATGCCAAATCTCACTCATATTGAGCGCTTCGTGGAAATAACCGTTGTTAGTGGCTGCGTCACCAATGAACGAGACGACCACATCGTCGGTCTCGTTGTACTGGCAAGCTAAACCGATGCCGGTTGCCAGTGGTAAATGTCCACCGACGATGGCGTAGCCACCCCAGAAGTTGTGTTCGCGGGAAGCAATGTGCATCGAGCCGCCTTTACCGCCGCTCGTGCCCGTTTTCTTGCCCATCATCTCCGCCATAATCGGCTTGGGATCAACCCCACGCGCGATTGCAATGCCGTGATCGCGGTAAGCCGTAATCACATGGTCGCTGGGCTTTAGGGCCGACAATGCGCCGACACCAACCGCCTCGTGACCACTGTAAAGATGTAAATAAACACCTGTGATTTTCTTTTCGCGGTAAAGTTCATCACAGCGAGTTTCAAACAGCCTGATGAGAACCATCTGCCGATACCATTCCAGCAGTGTTTCCTTCTTCAACGTTGCCATGAAATACCTCGTGAACCCACATAGCGCAGGTGAATACACCCGGCTAACATCATAATGCTCATATTGTAGACGAGAAAATGCGATTCGTGTACCGCCGAAGTATACCGCCAACCAAAATTGAGGCGCAAAAACTGAACCAAAATCCTGTAAATGGGCTGCGAGCGCTTTAACCTCCCCTTCAGCTTTGCGTGTTACAATCGCGTTATCGTCATTTAAAGGAGTAAATAATCATGGCTGATGACAAGAAATCCGGTGAATCGGGCAAGAGTTCCAGTGGTCAAACCGCAGGCTCAAAAGGTACTTCCAGTGGCGGTACACCCAAGACCGGCGGCAAGCCCGAAGGCCAGAAAAAAGGCTAAAAGTTTTCTGTTCGAAACCTAATGTGTTCGAAGAAACGAGCCTGCAATCTTCCTTGGACATTACAGGCTCCACAAGCAACTAACTATTGGGCACGACACTGATTTCGTACGTGAAATCTGAACTCATCCAAAATAATCGAATAATTGATAAACCTGTCGGAGAACCTAGAAAACTGACTTCAAGTGTATCCTGAGAAGAACCTCTAGTATCGATCCAACATGCTTCACAGTAAGGCTCATTACCAGTGACTATAGATGGAAAAATAGCCGCTTGAAAGTCATGACGAGTTTGATCCTGCTGTCCCTCTTTCGGTTTTACGATTAATTTGTATTGCTTGTTGGGTTTGAGTGAGATTTCCCAACTATCGCCCTTAGCATAGTGAGCATCAACTGCATAAGTGGTGTTGAGCTTTATAGAACCATGATCGGAATAATGAACTAGAATGCCATCACAGGGATGGGGAGCATTTTGATTCATGCAAGTTGCTGAAATCTCCAATTTAACTTCATATAGTGTTTCGTCTTGCGTATAAACAACTAGCTGATGTAGCCCGCCTCTTTTAAGGTCACTGCATCTGTTTCCTAGTTGTGTGTTTACAGGATGAATCGAATGTGAATAGTAAAATTTGCTAGACTCAGTTTGGATTAAGTAGCCATCACCAGATTTATTATCGTTAGTATCAACTGAGTTGAATGGGTCGTAACCCGTAAGCAAAGATCCATAACAAAAACGTTGAGCAAATGCTAACGCATCAGATGGCGAGGATTTAAAACTAAGCAGACCGTAAGTAGCCAGCGCTTGATACTGTATATCTACGGCACTTTTAGGAAGTTCGCCGGTAAATAATTGTTGTAGCTCCTCAAGACTCCAGTCTGCACCAAACAAAAACCGGTTCAATTTTGGTGGTTGAACCAGATAAGCAATTAGGGAAATTAAAAATAGAAATCCACTAACGGACAAGATTATTTTTGGGATACCCATCTTTAAAATACTATTCATCAATCCGTTCCACAAACCTCGATTTTAAGAAGGCATGGATTTGTGTATGTTGATCATGAAACTGTTTTAACCAGTAAGATTAGCCCCAAAACCATCACCAGCAAGCCGAGAATATAGGCTTGCAGACTGAACGATTGACCGAGATGGAAATTTGCACGGCGACGCTCCGCCGAGATTTGAATACCCACCAATAGGGCGAGTGGAATAATCATCTCGAAAACCATGAGCCAATAGAGCGTCGGCACCGTCATATTGGTTGCCAAACCCGCAATGACCACTGCGCCTAAGGCCATTGTTCCCAACCACAACACCATCAATACAGGCGAAAAATAGAGTTTGAAGTCGGGCTGTCCCACATGTCCGGCTTGTACCCACTCGTGGTGAACAATCACCGAGCAGGACACGACACAGGCCGTTCCCATAATCAAACTCACCACGACCAAAGCACGGTCAAGACCGCTGGATAAACTCAAGAGCAAGCCAATAATCATGAGTGCGCCGCCAAGTCGAAATATCCATGCGGCGGCTGACCACGGTCGAATCTGGTGGACGTTAACCTGCGGTCCCATCCCCACCAAGCCGATAAGCGTGATGGGGATGCCCAGCAGAAGGATAATCGGGCTGAACACCACGGTTAACCAATCCCTAGCGCGTGACCAATCGGTGGGGCGATCAGGCTCAGGATCAAACCTAAGATAAACAGGCTGCCGTAGCTGCGATTCAGGCCCATCGCCCAGCCGACGAACCACAACGGCCAGACCGGCCAATTATCCGGTTTGGTGGTGGGTTTGGGTTGGCTGTAAATCTTCCACACGGCGAATAAACGCGGCAGTGCCAGAAAGGTCAACAAGATCCAAGGGCTGGCGACACGCGCCACCACTAAAACTACCACCAGCACATAAAAGGCGATGAAGGTGATCTTGTTGAGCGTAAGTGCATTCTGTTCGCCTAGCAAAACCGGAACGGATCGCACACCCACTGGACGGTCATTTTCGATTTTGTCGGTATGTTTGCCGATCAGTACCGACGCGACAATCAAGCCGTAGGGTAATGTCATCAGCAGGGTATTGAAGTCAAGATGACCGCTAATGGCGTAAACAGTGCCGCCGATCATCAATGGCCCCCAGACGACCAAGGCCGTCAGTTCGCCTAACGCATAACGTTTGAGAAAAGCCGTGTAGCCGAGGCTAAGTGCTAATCCGGCGACTGCAATCACAATCACCATCGGGCCGCTGACCGAAGCCAGATACAACATAATCAGACCGTCAATTAAGGTCAATGCGCCCGAAACTTTGAGGAGCATCCCCGGTGTGGTCAGGCCACCAAGTACCGGATGCACGCTGTATTGCGAACGTGGGTAATCTTCGGTATCGACACCGCTGCGTACATCTGTCCAGTCATTGACGAGGTTGTTGGTGGCGTGGGCGAACACCAAACCGATGACGCACAGCAGCGCCAAGAAAATCTTGTAGAGTGTGTTTTCGACAAAGGCACCCTGTGAAGCAGCCAACAAAACGCCAATAAAGCCAGAGGTAAAGGTCATCGAGAAGACGCATGAACGGGAAATTACCAACCAGCGTGTGAACCAGTTGGCGTGATGCACATCGGGGCAGTTACAGGTATTGATGGCCGCAGCCCACTGTTGTAGCAGTGGCATCGAATGGACAAATGAGGTTGAGGGCGCAGAAGTCGCCATATAAAATCCTTTACACAGTAAATTTTGAATTATTAATTAGACGAACTGACTTACGAATAGCATACCCCTTATTTTTCCAAGATCTCCATAGCGGCATTACGTCCGTTGATGGCAACCACTCCACCACCCGGATGCGTACAAGCCCCGCACAGATAAAGGCCATCCATCGGTGTTTTGTAGGACAGACGATTTTCCCACATA
>JACDGI010000795.1 GCA_013821665.1 Anaerolineae bacterium | reverse complement strand
GGCTTGGATCACGCAGCCGTTCGAAAGCGTCAACATAACGTGCTGCCCGTTCATCATCCGGCACGGTGTTATCCTCGACAATGAGTGTGCCACCCGGCTTCAGTACCCGCGCACATTCCTGAACAAACTTCCAGCAGTCAGGGAAATGGTGCGGCGCAATACGGCAGGTCACGAGGTTGAATATGTCGGCATCAAATGGCAGTTGTTCGGCATCCCCTGCCTTAAACTCGACGTTGGTTATGCCTTTACCCGTAAGGAATTTCTCGGCGGCTTCCAACATCTGTGGTGTCAGATCAAGTGCTACGACCTTATTCACCAATGGCGCAAACTTCAATGCGGTATGACCACCACCCGTCGCCACATCCAGCACCAACCAATCCGATTGCGGCTGCGCCAGTTCTACCAGTCGGTCTAAATCATCACCGCTGGCATGGCCTTTACTCTCCACATAACCTTGTGCAAATTTCCCGAAGCGTTCCTGTGCCTGTGCTTTCACTTCTGAGTCGGACATTATGTCTACCCCTTGTCATTACTTTCCATTAACATCATGATAACGCTGCGTCAAAATCCGACAACAGAAATAATATCGAATTTCGTTTTTATGTTTTCATCGGCTGATCTTAAAACCCGCGCTCTAGAACTTGGCTTTAATCTGGTGGGGATTACTCCAGCCCAGCCCTCGCCTTATCTCGACTCGTACTTCCGTTGGGTCGAGGCAGGGATGCAGGGCACAATGGGTTATATGGCGCGACCTGACCGTCAAGATCGCCGCCGCGATTTGAATGTCATCTTACCCGGTGTGCAGTCGCTGGTGGTCGTCGGTTTGGATTACGCCTCTGCTGCCATTCCTGACGATGTGCTTCACGATCCTTCGCGCGGACGCATTGCCGCTTATGCGTGGGGCTTGGATTACCACGATATCCTCACCCCGCGTTTGGAAGCCCTTGCTAACTGGTTACAAACGGCAAGCGGTCAACAGACCAACCACCGCGTTTATGTGGATACTGGCCCTCTACTCGAACGCAGCCATGCCTATCAAGCCGGATTGGGCTTCACCGGCAAAAATACGATGCTGATTCATCCGCGCCGTGGCAGCACATTTTTCCTTGGCGAAATCCTCACTGACCTTGAGTTTGATACCTACGACTCGCCCGGAAAAGCAACACTCTGCGGCACATGTACCCGCTGTCTCAATGCGTGTCCCACGAATGCTTTCCCGCGTCCGAATGTGTTGGATGCGCGACGCTGCATCAGCTACTTGACCATTGAACATAAAAGCAGCATCGACACGGCCTTGCGCCCACTCATGGGCAATTGGGTTTATGGCTGCGATGTTTGCCAAGATGTGTGTCCGTTCCAGCGCTTTGCTTCGCCTACGCACGAAGTCGCCTTTTATCCGCCAAATCTAGATCATATCGCGCCCAAACTGGTGGACTTACTGGCGCTAGACGATGCCACCTTCCATCAGCGATACTATGGCAGTCCCATTTACCGCATCAAGCGCGAACGGCTGGTACGGAACGCTTGTGTCGCAGCCGGTAATTGGGGGCATACTGACGCAGTTCTCCCGCTGAAACACTTATTAAGCGATCCCAGCCCATTGATTCGAACGCACGCTGCCTGGTCGCTGCGCCAGATTATGGGAGATGACTCGCGCGATTTTTTACAGGCACACCTGCTGCACGAAACCGATAGTCCCGTTCGAGAAGAAATTCAGTCGCTTCTTGAATCGGGTTCATAAACAAACGACCGGGATACAACACTTATTTATGCGCTTTTTTAAAAAATTACCGCCTTATCCGCGTGCCTTCTGGCTGCTCATCATTTGCTTCTTTTTCAACCGTATCGGTGCCTCGGTAATTTGGCCGTTTATCACGCTCTACATCCGCGAGCAAACGAGTTCCCCATTAATCGCGGTTGGCTATCTGACGAAACTCTACCATTCGACGTTTTTCGCCTCATCCGGCACCCTCAATATTCCGGTTGCCCTGACGACCATTACGACCCTGCTCTCGCTTCAAGCGCTATCCAATGTCATCGGCACCTCGGCCATCAGCACCTTGATGGATCTCTTCGGACGCAAGAACATCATGGTCGTCGGACTGATCGCGTTTAGTGTGTTGCTTATTTTGATGAGCGCTGCCTCACAGCTCTGGCAGTGGGTAATATTGCTCCCCCTTTACGGCATCCTTCAGCCCATTTTTTACATTGGCGTTTATGCCATGATTGCCGACATTGTCAAACCGGATGATCGCACCAGCGCCTTTGCCATGATTCGCACAGCTTCCAACCTCGCTATCTCCATCGGGCCAGCGATTTTCGGCGTACTCATCGCCCAAACGCATACAGCCGCCTACTTTATTAGCATTGTCATCAACGTGATTGTTTTAGTGCCTGTCATCTTTGTCATCCGCGAAACACTGCCGGAAAAGACTGCCACCACACACATCTCGACCGGCTACGGGACCATTTTACGTGATCGACCCTTTGTGACGTTCATCGCCGTTTTCACATTGATCGAAATCGCCACCGCGCTCGTCTTTAACTTGCTCTCGGTTTACACCAAAGAAAACTTCAATATTCCCGAAAACCAATTTGGGCAAATTCTCGCTATCAATGCGCTGATGGTTGTATTCTTCCAGTTCGGTATGACTCGTAACACCCGCCGCTACCGCCCATTGCTCATCATGTCGTTAGGCAGCCTCATTTACGGCTTCGGACTGATTGGCTATGCCGTATCAAGTATGCTGCCTCATTTCATGCTGGCTATGGCTGTCATGACAGTTGGCGAACTCATGGTTTCGCCGACCAGTAATGCGCTCGTTGCTAATATGGCACCGCCCGACAAACGCGCCCGTTATATGGGCATTTATTCCCTGACCTACACCTTTGGCACAGGCGTTGGACCCGTCGCAGGTGGTGTCCTCAGTGACTCGTTTGGTCCACCTGCTATCTGGTACGGTGGTGCCGTTACGGCTATGCTGGCAGCACTTGGCTTCTGGTGGATGTTACGTGCTGAAACCACCGCGCCATCCTCACAAACTACACCGCTTCCCTTAACGGACAGCCCAACCATTTCCTAATGTAACCCGAAGCACATGTTACTGTGCGATGTATGTAACCTGAATTATGGATAAGGTTTTGATGCGGTAAATGCAGCAGTTACTGCACTTACTGCATAATTCCCGCCGAAATGTCAGGCGGCTGTGAGGGAGTAATCCGCCGAATTGACATTTTTGCACGGCGGGATGCTCGGCTGTTGCCGCCAGTGCAGCGGATGGCTCGGCTAAATCCGCCGCTGCACTTTTGGGGTTGTCGTTTCAGCGGATGAAAGGGAGTGATCCGCCGAAAGCGCAAAAGCGAAGGCAAAAAACTTAACGCAATCCACAGGAGGCTTCGCACAGGCGCAAAGAAATACGGTAGGAGCATTAACCACAAAGAAGATAAGAAATGGTAGGACTGCATTAAGTGGTGGAGGTATGAAATTAGCGTAATCTACCCCACCCCCAACCCCTACATCAGCAACGTTCGCAGGCTCACTCTGCTGATAGCCAAAACACAGGGAGGGGAGCAAATGCA
>JACDGI010000794.1 GCA_013821665.1 Anaerolineae bacterium | reverse complement strand
GAATAGTACCGAGCCAACCCAGATCACGCTGTAAGGCAGATGACACCAGATAGCGATAAACCAAACCGGGGGGATTGATCGTCACCGAACCGCCTTCTTCAGCCGTTGTGTATGCCAGAATATCCTCGTCACTGGTTTTGGTCGAGGTCAAAGACACCAGTACCACATATTGCCCCTTACTTTCCACCACTTGGACATCTGGCGCGGTCACACCACGGTCTTCCAAGATTTGAGTCAGTGGGCGCTGGCTGACCAAACTCTTAAATGTAGCAATCCGCTTGGGGATAATTTCGGCTGCTTTTTTGGCATCTTCTTCTGCGTTGTAGACCAGTGCGACTTCGCCTGCCGCCTTCGTATCATTGGCGATGTCACCAAAAGCTAGCAGCTTATAAACCGGCAGCGTCTCATAATCTTTAAGAATATCGCTTAGGATCGCTTTCCGTTGTTCGGCTGGAGCCGTCATGATGATGGGATCTAAATTACTCATGGATGCCAAAATCTCCCCGTCCCAGAAATTGGCCTGCATCAACACACCATTTTGGGTGAGCGCTTCTACTGCCGCCCGATATTCGGGCGCATCCGCAAGGCTTGGGGTATTACCCGCTTTCACCGCTACATGGTTTTGCATAATGGTCAAATCAGGCGTACCGATCAAATCATTTTCTTGGAGGATCATCGGCCATTTACGTCCCAAATCTCCACCAAACGGATTAGCAGGATTACGATCTTTGAGGTTTTGTTTTGTGCCACTGTCGCAGCCATCTGGCCCACACCATACTTCGACACCGGATTGATCCTGTTTGGTAAATCCTTGTGAGGTCAACGCCAGACGCACCTTAGCCAGATCAAACTGCCCCTTGAGTTGGAGTGTTTGCTGCGGAGGCATACCATAGTTCAATTCCTGCTCGACGTTGAAAAAATCAAAACCCACTACATTTGGCATCTCATCTGAGAGACCCATATAGCGACCCATCAACGAGGATTGCTGGTTTTTCCAGACCTTCCACCATAAATTAATCGGCTTGAATGAATCGGACTTGCCCTTATCCGCGTTAAACGACTGAAATTCCGCCCAATTAGCGGGCATTTTGGCATTGGGATAAGCCAACTCAACAGCCTTACGATCATTAAAATTAATCTCTGTCCGGCTGGACGCATTATCCGGCACATTCGCCAGCATTTGGAGCAGCGGCTGGTCATCCAACTTGTCTTGTGCCGCGACTGCCGACAGGCTGACCAAAGCCAGCACAATAACGATCAAACTCATGAAATGGAGGCGATAGTTTTTTGACATTGTTGCTCCTTATTGATTGAATGAATAACCGTTACAGGCTAATGGTATGCCACTTTATTTTTTAGACAACTTGCCCCTCATGACAACCAATCAACGCTTGATGAGTCCATTTTGTTCCTAACCCCGCCCGCGTTACAATCAGTCTGCGTGTATTCATGCCAGAAGCCAACAGCTCATCGCTTAAGGCTAATTGCTAGTAGCTACAATCAGGAGCGACTCATGGGAACACTGTTTAAAAACGGTACCGTCGTCACCGCCAGTGATATGGTACAAGCTGATGTTTTGGTTGAAGGCGAAAAAGTGGTGTTGATTGGTCAGAATCTGCCCACACAGGGGCACGAGGTCATCAATTGCGAGGGCAAGTATCTGATGCCCGGTGGCATCGACGTTCATACCCACTTAGATTTGCCCTTTGGTGGCACGTTTAGCAATGACGATTTTGATGTCGGGCACAAAGCCGCTGCTTTTGGTGGCACGACCATGCACATCGACTTTGTCAATCAGCCGCGCGGTGGCAGCCTGCATGATGGCCTTGTGACATGGCGCGAAAAAGCCAAACCCTCGCAGATTGATTACGGCTTCCATATGATTATCAGCGATTTGCGCGATGATGTGATGGACGAAATCCCCTCACTGTTGGATGAAGGAATCACCACGGTTAAATTATTTATGGCCTACAAGGGTGTCTTTCAGATTGACGACAACACGCTCTACAAAGCCATGCAAGTTGCCGCCAAACACGGCATGATCGTCATGGTTCACGCTGAAAATGGTGATGTGGAAGCACAACTTCGCAGCCAGTTATTAGCCGAAGGTAAAACCGATCCTATTTATCATTATTCCTCTCGTCCGCCCGAAATCGAGGGTGAAGCCACCAACCGTGCCGTCGTGCTGGCTGGCCTAACAGGCTGTCATCTTTACGTAGTGCATGTCACCTGTATCCCTGCCATTGATGCCCTTCGTCGCGGTCGCCAATTGGGTTATCCGGTGATGGGCGAAACCTGCGTCCAATATTTCCATGTCACCCGTGATCATCATCTCGGCGCACCGGGTTTTGAAGGTGCCAAATACGTTTGCTCACCGCCCGTTCGTAACGAAGAGCATCATCAGGCACTCTGGCAAGCCTTCAAGGACGATACCTTACAGGCCATCAGCACCGACCACTGCGACTTCTGGTATGAAGGTGGTGTCGGCCCGTGGCAGCAGTGGGAGAAAGACCACAAAGGCGGCCAGTGGGCTGAATACGAAAAACAAGATCCGACCTACCGCCGCCCCGGTAAGGAACTCGGCAAGGGTAACTTCGCCAAAATTCCTAATGGGATGCCCGGTATCGAAGACCGCATGATGGTTATGTGGGAACTGGGTGTCAACAGCGGCAAATTCTCACCCAGCCGTTTTGTCGAATTGATGAGTACCAATCCGGCCAAAATTTTCGGTTGCTATCCGCAAAAAGGCACCATCGCACCCGCCACAGACGCTGATATTGTGGTTTGGGACCCCAACGCCAAGCACACCATTAGCGCCAGCACTCATCACATGCGCTGCGACTATAACGTCTACGAAGGTATGCAGGTCACCGGTGTACCACAGCAGGTCTATCTGCGTGGCAAACGCATCGTTGATGGCAACATTTGGCTGGGCAAAAACGGCGAAGGCAAATACGTCCGCCGTATCCCCAACGCCCCTGTTCTCTAACCAAATTTCAATGACTTCTTGTAGGGGTTTGCCGCTGGCAAACCCTTTTCATTTGCGCCACCTCTATCCCCTGCCATCTATCCACCACAAACATGACATTCCCCACTGCTTAAAAGACTGCCTCACTCGCTAAAGTAGAAGCAGCAAATGATTTAGGCGATGAGGTAATTGATCATGACAACAGCATCTCAACCATATAGTGCGTGGAATGTTGAAGAATATCATTTTCCGAGACACGGCACATTAAGTGAAAAACTCACGTTTCTACTGAACTACACGATTCTCGCCCCATCGCTTCACAATACCCAACCGTGGAAGTTCACGGTTCACGACAACGAAATCCGTGTTTTAGCAGATCGCACACGCCAACTCCAAGTCGCCGACCCCGATGCGCGTGAACTCTATATCAGCCTCGGTTGTGCCTTGGAGAATCTACTTACTGCCGCTACCTTTTTCGGCCTCAGGAACAATGTTGGTTACTTCCCCACGCCCAATGACGAACTGTGGGTCGCCACAGTCACCTTAAAAGATGTAGGCACGACCGCTTCTCTGGCTGATCAAGAACGCTTTCATGCCATCACCCTGCGCCATAC
>JACDGI010000793.1 GCA_013821665.1 Anaerolineae bacterium | reverse complement strand
TCACCGAACCCTGCTCAGGCGTATAAGCGATGGCATTATCCAGCAGTTTTGCCACGGCGCGGATGAATTCTTGATGATCAATTTCCGCCAAACAAACCTCATCGGCTGAAATAAAATCGAGTGTAATCTGTTTCGGCAGCGCCACTTGTTGGTAGTCATGAACCAATTGGGCGAGCAAGGAATTAATATCGGTCAATTTCAGGTCGAATTGAACTTCTTGAGCGTCTAGATTTTTCATTTGCAGCAGCTCGTCCAAAAGCGTATCCAGCCGAGAGATTTGCTGTTCGGCTCGCTGCGTATAGATTTGCTGTTTTTCAGCATCATCGATTCTTTGCAATAAATACAAGCTGTTACGGATGATGGATAGTGGTGTGCGGAAATCATGGGACATATCGTCAATAAAACGCTGTAAGATAACGATCCGCTCCCGTTTATTTGCGAGTTCAATACTTTGGGCCTCTAGCTGTTTTCGTTCTGTAATGTCACGACCAACAGCGATGAGACCTGTAATGGTTCCAGTCGCATCTCGCAGCGGGATTTTGGTAATAAGTATCGTTTCCGGCTTTTTATCTTTGCCAATCACTTCACGCTCTAAATTAATGATGGCTTTACCCGATTGCATAATCTCTTGATCTTCAGTACGAAGCCGATTCGAAACATCAACCGGTAAGGCATCAAAGGCGGCTTTGGTAATGAGTTCATCCGGCATAAGGTCTGTCGTTTGTGCGTGAGAGGTATTACTGATGACCACACATCCCTCGCGGTCTTTAACGAGGATATAGTCGGGCAAACTATCAATGAGCGTGCGGAGCAAATCACGCTCCTGCCTCAAATGTTCTTCAGTGCGCTTCTGGCCCAGAAGTGTCCCTAATGTGAGTGCATAAAGAGCCAGTATGTCCATGTAACGCTGCTTGAGGGGCAAATGACGAATCGCGTTGTCGGTTGCCAGCCATCCAAGTTGCTCCGACCCATCCCAGAGTACCGCGACGGCATTCCAGCCCATCCCAATCGTCAGGTTATCACTGGAAAGTCGGGTGTCTTCATCAAGCGCAAAACGATCCTCTCTTTGAATGGCACGCTGTAAAATGCCCGGCAGTTGGGAAGCACTAAAATGAAGATAATGTTCCGGCCATAAATTCCCGTGGGCATCTGTCCCATACGTGCCTTGAGCGCTGCCATCCGGGTTATAGAGGAGTAATCCAAAGCGGTCGAAGCCTAAATCTTCAAGACCCCGTTTGACCGCCTGTCGATAAATTTCATCGAGGTCATCAAGGTTCGTTAGTCCCACCATCACTTCATGCAGTGCCTTTAAATCCCTCTGAAATGCCTGTTCCTCTTGTACACGGGTTGTGAGTGTTTCTTCGAATTGCTTGCGGAGTCGCCCTTCAACTTGTTTACGCTCGACGGCATACCGTAGCGTTTTTTCTAAGAGCTGTGCCTCTATTTTCCCTTTGACAAGAGTGTCCTGTGCGCCGTGTTGCAAGGCCTCTAAGGCGATTTCCTCTGATTCATGATTACTCAGGATGATGATCGGCAGTGCAGGAAACTGGTCATTTGTCGCATCCAAAACAGCCAGTTCATCGATATCTTCCAAATTTATACCCAATAAAAGGGCATCAACGGGATGAGAGGCTAAATACATCAGTCCGGTTTGAACGGTTTCACACCAATTGATGGTTGTATCAGGACTATTGATGATAAGGCGATTGATACAGGCGAAATCATCTTCATTATCATCAATCATCAAAATGTGCATTCTGAATTTCCCTAACAAACTTAGCAAACGCTCTTACGTGCAGAAACCCTGTAACATAAATTATAGGTGTAAGTGCTGCAAAAGATTCTTCAATTATAAGGTCGTGGGTACTGAGATTGATGCTTAACAAAGTGTTATAGCATCATGACCAAGTGGGTGTACGTCATCAAAGCTTCTGGGGCATCTTAAAAACGTAGAAGATGGTCATCAGGTTTGTTTATCAATCACGCGCACGTATTCGAGGGTGGTATCCTCCGGCCCGACGATGGAGACACCCTGCGCTTTGACGTAGTGCAGATAATCCAGCATATCGGCATCAATGCGTTCGCCGGGGAGCAGCAGCGGAATTCCCGGTGGATAAGGCATGATTTGTTCAGCACAAATTTCACCAACGGCCTGCGCTAAGGGCATCGACTTGGATGGGGCGAAGTTAGCCTGTCGCGGATTGATAATCATCTGCGGCAGATTAGGCGGGGTCAAGCCAGCGGATGTGGATGAATCGATCTTATATTTACCTCTGGCAGCGACCGATTTCAGAGCGTTTAGAAGATAATCCACACGCTGCTCATCATCCGCGATGGTGATGGAGCAGATGATGTGCTTGGGATCAACGAATTCGCCGTAAACATTATGCTCATGGGCAAGATGTTCCGCAAAAATGTGCCCGTTCATACCCGTATCGACGACGCGAATCACCAACTTGGTCGGGTCGTGGGCGAAGATACCATACGCGCCAACCAGTTCATCGCCATAGCACCATAGGCCGGAAATGTTGCGAATAGCTTCACGGGCATGAGCGGCCCGTTGGATGGTACGCGTCAGCAGTTCGCGCCCGTGAGTCGCCATCTGCTGGCGGGCTGCATCCAGCGAGGCCATCAACAAAGCACTGGGTGATGAGGACTGTATCAACGACAAAATTTGTTCAAGTTGGGCGGCAGCGATCCTTGTGCCACTGAGATGCAGCAGTGCCGACTGCGTCAACGCGCCCACCGTTTTATGCGAACTTTGCACAACCAAATCCGCACCGACCTGTACACCTGATGCCGGTAAATCGGGATGAAACGGCAGGTGTGCGCCATGCGCTTCATCCACCAGCAGCGGGATATTATGCTCATGCGCTAAGGTCGCCAAGCCCCTTACATCCGACAAGTAGCCGTAATAATTGGGTGAGGTGATCTGCACTGCGGCTGCGTTGGGATGTGAGACCAATAACTCGCGCACTGTTCCCAGCGGGACAGCCAGCGGAAACTCGACCTGTGGATGGTAAACCGGTGGCACATAAACCGGATTGGCACCGGAGAGAATCAACCCGCCATAGACCGAACGATGGGCGGAGCGAGGCACAATCACTGTTTGACCATCACGGACAGCCGCCAGCATCGAGGCTTGGTTGCCAACCGTTGAGCCATTGATGAGGAAAAAGGAACGATCCGCGCCAACGGCTTCCGCTGCCAAACGTTGGGCTTCAACCAGAGCGCCTTTGGGGGCATGGAGATAATCGACACCGGGGCTAATTTCGTTGAGGTCAGCCTCGAAAGCCGCCTCGCCCATAAAATCTGTGATGGGTGTATTCACGCCAGCGATGAATTTATGTCCGGGCATATGGAATGAATATTCACGCGCGTTTTTGGCTTTATTCAGGCTGTCGAGAAAAGGCGTTTGTTGTTGATCCATAAATGTTCCATCTATCGTCAAATGAAGTTAAAATAAATCCATTACTACCGTGATTGCTAGTTGCATTTGTGAGGCAATCCTCACCCCTAAATCCCCTCTCCATTTCATGGCAGAGGGGACTTCAAAATCCTCTTTTCTCCCTCAATCATATGGTTG
>JACDGI010000792.1 GCA_013821665.1 Anaerolineae bacterium | reverse complement strand
CGGTACAACGGAATTGTGGGCAGTTCGTCCCACAGAATCTTTTCGATCTGTTCGTAAATCTTCATGCGCTCGGTGGTGTCAGTGAGTGTACGTGCTTTAGCGAACAGTTCATCGACTTCCGAGTTGTCGTAGTTTTCTAAATTCGGGCCGAGTTCAGGGCTGCTGGTGTAGAAGTTGGCATAGCTGTTCGGCTCAGGGCCAATCTGCGACCAACCGGAAATGACCACATCGAAGGGCTTATCCAGCTTACGTTCTTGGTACAACTGCGAGATCATGGTCGAAAGGTCGCGTGTTTCTAACTCGACATCAATGCCGATGTCCTTCCAGTAGGCTTGGACAACCGTCGATACGCTGAAATAATCACGGAAGCCTTCTTGGAACGAGAGCAGATGAATCACCCACGGCTTATTGTCTAAGTCACGGATGCCATCACCATCAGTGTCTTTGATGCCCACAGCATCCAAGAGTTCACCAGCACGCTTCGGATCGTAATCATAACCACCAAGTTTGTCGTCCTTGTAGAAGGGGACGGCCTGATCAAAGTGCGAGTTATGAACGGCACCGTAACCTTGACGCACAGTATCGACCAGCGCCTTGCGATCAATGGCGATCATCAACGCTTGGCGAACGCGCTTGTCCTTAAATTGGTCACGGTTATTGTTGAAGAAGACCCCGAACAGGCTGTCATATTCGGCGATGTCCAAGGTGAAGTCGGTATTGGTTTTGAATTGGTCAACCGATGCGCCGGGGACATTCAAGAGGAAATCAAGTTCACCGGTCAGCAGCGCGTTAACCTGTGCTTGTAAGTCAGGGATGATGCGGAAAATGATCTTGTCGATGCACGGGCGGCCCTTGAAATAATTTTCGTTGGCTTCCAGCGTGATACTCTCGCCGGTCGTCCAATCCGTCACCTTGAAGGGGCCGGTTCCGACGGGCTTGCGGTTGAATTCACCGGTGCGTAAATCCTGACCATCCAGCGCTTTGTTAGGGATAATCGGTACACTGATGTCGGTGAAGAATGAGGCGTTCGGCTCGGTCAAATGGGCAATAACCGTGTAATCGTCCTTGGCTTCGAACTTGATAGCCTTATCACCCTGATAAAAACGGGGGCGGAAAGGTGCAATATCTTCGGCAGATGTTTCGATGGTGTTGAAGGTATAAACCACATCAGCAGCCGTGAGTTCTTTACCATCACTGAACTTCACGCCGTGATGCAGGTTGAACGTCCATGTGAGGCCATCATCGCTGACTGACCAGCTTTCAGCCAGATCACCGGTGATATTGGTTCCCCAGTTTTCGCCACCCAGCGTCAGTGGGTTGAACAAGTAGGATAAAACGGCACCAGATACACCGTCATTGGCATAAATACCGTTGAGGCTCACTGGATTATCAGCAATGGCGGTGATTAGCGTCCCGCCTTGCTTGGGACATGTAAAGGTCGAGTCCGTTTGGGCACTCACCCCGCTGATCCCCACCAGCAAGAATAGACCTAATAGAAATACAATTTTCTTCACTGTCTCATTCCTCTCTGTTTAAAACGACTTTGTGGAATAGCAAACGTCATGCTGTAGATATACCCCCAAATACACCGATAAGTTTAACGAAGATTGAAACATGTGTCGATTATTGGTGCCAAGTGGTTTCTCGGCTTGGAGCCATGACGTGGACGTTGCGCCTTGCCTCGGAAACGCCTATTATCAGCATGTCATTATCAGGAGAACAGACCTATGAGCCAAGAACCGATACATGTTGTTGTTTCGATGGATTTCTCGGACGAAATTATGGCTAAGTTACGGGCTATATCGCCGCGCCTTCAGATCGAACGACATTTCCCGAATGTACCCGAATCCGTTTGGCCCCAAACCGAAATTTTATATACCCAGCAGAACTTCCCTGAACCCGCTCAAGCCCCGCGCTTACGCTGGTTACAGGCGCATTCCGCCGGATTGGATACGATCATTAAGCAGCCGATAATGAAGGCTGAAGATGTCGAAATTACAACCACCAGCGGCATCCACACCGTACAGATGTCTGAATTTTGTTTGACCATGATGCTGGCGTTTAACTATAAGCTGCTGACCTCACTGCAACTTCAGGCCAAAGCGGAATGGCCTAAGAATCCGCGTGATGTATTTGTACCCAACACGTTACGCGGGCAAACGTTGGGCATTGCTGGTTATGGCAGCATCGGGCGCGAGTTGGCACGCATCGCATCGGCACTGGGTATGACGGTGCTGGCGACCAAGCGTAACCTCAAGGAAACCACCGACCATGATGGTTATACCGAAGCGGGAACAGGCGATCCGGAAGGCGTTATTCCGGCGCGGTTGTATCCACCGGAAGCACTGGCCTCGATGGTCACGCTGTGCGATTGGTTGGTGGTGACTACGCCGTTAGTCGAAGGTGCGCCGCCCGTGGTTGATCAGAAGGTGTTGGATGCGATGAAAAAGACGGCGGTACTTATCAATGTGGCACGGGGTGCAGTCGTGGATGAAGCCGCCCTAATTACCGCCCTGTCCTCCAAAAAGATTGCTGGTGCAGCTTTGGATGTATTCAAAGAGGAACCACTGCCCACCACCAGCCCACTCTGGAACTTGGATAACGTCATCATCACGCCGCATATCTCTGGTAACAGTACCAAATATCACGAGAAAGCCGCCGCTTTGTTCGCGGATAACCTCCAACGCTATCTAGAGAACAAACCACTCCTCAACCGCCTCAATCGCAAACGCGGTTATTAAACCACATAAACACGCCATTGTAGGGGAGCACCTGGGTGTGCTCCTGCTTGGGTTTTTTTGTATTTCGCATTTTACTTGCGGCCTGTCTCTTGTAACTTAGTGGTTTCATGAAAGTTCTGAGTTAAAAAGAACGAGCAGGTATTGGTTCCCTCCGTCGCTTGCGGGGGAGGGTTGGCTTGTTACTTTCGATAACCTACTTTGAAACTATAACTTCGGTTTACTTTTGGTTTGTCGGCAAACCAAACACCAACCATCTACCAACCTTTAAGACCCCATCACTCCCTCATTTTGGTTAGCGCCCACACCTCAAAAGAGTGACAAAATGTTCTTCCAAAATGTAACCCATTCACCCTGCATATCCAGTATCATATCTACAGATATTCGCCTTGCTCCCTTGCCCTGTTACTACGGGCTATCAGCGAATGAGCCTGCGAAGGTAGCTGATGTAGGGCTGGGGTTAGGGGTATCTTCCGCACTTTAACAACCACCAAATGCTGTAAATGTGACAAAAACGATTGATTCTCAACAACATCAACAGCATCATTTCGTTGGTGGCGCTCTACTGCCGCCGCCAAAGCCGCCACAGACAGAAGTTAATGGCGTATCCGACCTTCACACTGTGAAATGCTGCATTTGCTGCATTTGCTGCATTTTACGCATGTTCGGCATATTGCTCCCTCAGCTCCGCCACAAAACCATTTTGAGCAAGTGCAAGTTCTGCATTTTGCGAATCTTGGTAACTACTCAGGTGGTATTTGAGGGAGAATTGCGTAATCAAGGCTAATTCATCTCAACCATCTGAGGGAGACTTCATCGCTCCTAGTTCCAAAATCGATACTCGCATTTTGGAAAATGAGGGAGA
>JACDGI010000791.1 GCA_013821665.1 Anaerolineae bacterium | reverse complement strand
GTATAGTCCGTGGCAGCCTCATTGGTCGGACGTAATTTAGGCCTGTATCAAATCACCGAACTGCTCGGTCAGGGTGGAATGGCGACGGTATACAAAGGCTACCGTGAAGATATTGACCGCTATGTTGCTGTCAAAGTACTGCCGCCGCATCCCGGTTTGGATCACCAATTCATTGAACGCTTCAGACTCGAAGCCAAAACCATCGCACGGTTGCAACATCCGCATATCCTCCAGCTTTACGATTATGGTGTTGATGACGACATCATTTATCTGGTTATGGCGTATGTGGCGGGTGGTTCGCTGGGTACGCTGCTAGATAAGGGTGCAGTGCCCGTAACCGAAATTGAACGTATCTTGCGGCAGGTGGCTGGTGCGCTGGATTATGCTCACCGACAGGGAATCATCCACCGTGACATCAAGCCGGACAATGTTCTGTTGGATAAAGAAGGCAATGCGCTGCTGGCCGATTTTGGTATCGTCAAAATTGTGTCGGGTGACGCAACTGGCCCGACCAATCCGGCGCTGACTCAAACTGGCGGTCTGGTCGGTACGCCAACTTATATGGCTCCCGAACAAGGCAGCGGCAAAGCTAATATCACTGCCAGCGCGGATATTTATTCGCTGGGGGTGGTGGTTTATGAAATGCTTACGGGTGAACAGCCTTATACGGCTGATACGCCCATGCAGGTGGTTATCAAACACATTACCGAGCCTGTGCCAAGCCCGCGTAGTGTGAACAAAGATTTGTCAGCCGCGATGGAAAACGTTATGCAGCGTGTGCTGGCAAAACGTCCTGAAGACCGCTATGGTACGGCGATGGAATTTGCTGACGATTTTACGCGTGCCATCCGTGGTGAAGAACTGCTGACGCAAATCCCGATGAGCCGAACACCTAACCAAACCATCGAAATCACCAATGGGCCTACGCCCACCGCCTATCTAACACCGCCACCGCCTTCGGCTCCCCAGCCCACATTGATTGTGCAACAAGGGCCGAATTCGCTGGTGCTACTCGGCGGATTCGCCATCATCGCGGTGCTACTGGTGGTGATTGTGCTGGTGGTTATCAATCGGCAGCCGACTGGTAGCGATCCAACTAATATTGCTGCGGAGATTACTCCAACGGTGGAAAGCACAGCGGTGGCGGCAGTGGTCACACAAGCGCCCAGTTTCGGGAGTTTGAACTTCAGTACCAAGAACTCAACCGGTGATACGGTTACACTTCAAGTCCAAAACTTGAACCCACCTGCCGGTGATGAAACGTATGTGGCATGGCTTACAAACACCGCCAACGGAAAAACGCTCAAGTTGGGTCAGCTCACACTCAATCCACTTGGGAGTGGTGTGCTGCCTCCTTATAGCGATATGGCTCAACGGACACTGCCCACACTTTATAATGCTGTGGTCGTCACTCGCGAGAAAAAGAGCGCGATTGGCAAGCAACCTGCCGGAACTGTGGCCTATAGTGATGGACTGCCCACCAGCGTAATGGATGCGTTATCGGCGATTTACGTTACGGACGCTGATGGCATCGCGGCGGCGGCTCTGGCGAACAGCAGCTATGCGGGTAATGTGGGTAGTATTCCGGCGGACAGCCCGTTATCCGGTTTGCTGGTGAGTGTTCGGGCTGAGGCAAGCATCGGCCAACAGCATACGGGATTGGCACAGATCGCCACGACTGTCGGTGGTATGCACTTGCATAATGAACATACCATCAACATTTTTATGGGTACGCTGGTTGATTATGATGGTGATGGTCGTGGGAATAATCCCGGATTCCAAAAAGGCGTTCCATTTTTTCTGGATGACATCGAAAAAGAACTCAATAAAGCGGCCACAGCTCCCGGCGGCAGTAATGTCTTACATGGCAATATCGAGTCCGTTCGCATCTGTGTCGGCAACGCACGCAAATGGGTCGGGCAAATTGTGGACATTGAAAAACAAATGCTCACGATGAACTCCATTGAAGAGGCCGTCAAAATTGCTGACCAATCCACCACTATCGCTGCGTGGCTGATGAACGGCAATGATGCCAACGGCAGCGGACAAGTTGATCCCTATGAGGACGAGTGCGGCCTCAGCCAGATTGAAAGTTACGGCTTATTGGTTGGCAGCATGTCACTGCACCCGGGTCCATTAGCACCCTGAGCCGGTCACTGAATGATCTTAACCGTTTCTATGAAGCGAGCATCTCCCTATGCGAAAATTTGTGACCGGTTTGCAGACCTTCCTGTTTAGCGTGGTGGTTCTGGTGGTGTTGGCCGCCTGTACACCGAATACACCTGCTGTAACGCCCACCGCCGCATCAGCACCGGGTACGTTTGTGCCACAGCAACGCAACATCGCTACTCTACCGCCGCCTGCATGGGTTGCCGTTGGTCAGGAGATTAAACTCGCGAATGTAACCAACATCGCCTATTTGGGGCGGTTGGATGCTCAAGGCAGCGCGAGCAGCACGGTTTTTGCTTATGACTTTTCGCCCGATGGTTCGCGGTTGGTTGGGCTTAATAATGAGCAAATCATTTTCTGGGATTTGATTACAGGCAAGCTGCTGTTCAATACGGCGCGACAGGATGCCGCACAGATCTATTACGGTGCTGACAAAACTGAGGTCTATACCGTTGACAGTAGAGGACAGATTCGTGTTTACGCCACAGATAGTGGGCAGCTCGTCCAAACGCTTCAGGGACAGACGGCATTCAATGGTTCGGCGGATTATGATGCTAACGATGGTTATCTCGCGCTGGGTGGGCTTGACGGGACGGTTAAAGTTTGGGATGTTAAAGCACGCCAATCATTGGTCACTATCCAAGCACAGACGCAACTTGTTAAGGGTGTGGCTTTTTCCAGCGATGGCAGCCGTTTAGCGACCATTGGTGATGAAAAAATGGTTAAGGTTTGGGACTGGCAAGCGAAAAAACTCATCACACAAATGAGTGCTACCGCCATCAAAGTCGTCTTCTCACCGGGCGCGACACAACTTGCTATTGGTGAAGACCGGCAGATTAGCCTATGGAGTTTGCCCGACGGTAAGTCGCTGGCAAACTTGACTACGGGGCCGCGCGCTCAATCCGATACGGTGCTGTATTCGCCAGATGGACAATATATTGTCAACGGCGGGAGTATTCAAGCGCTGACGGTTTGGGACGCGAAAACGGGCAAATTGGTCAATACGCTGCCCGGTGCGGGTGGTGATGTGAACACAGCGGCCTTCTCGCACGAAGGTGATTTACTAGTAACATCCGTATTGGGCGGCGATGTCAACCTATGGGATGTCAGCACGATGCGGTCGGTGACGATGAACCGTGCCACGCTCAGTGTGGGAAGCCACCAAATCCTGTATGCGGATTGGTCGCCGGATGGCTTCATTTTATTGTTAGGGGATGCTACGGGGCCGCTGGAAATCTGGGGTATTGCAGCTCCGGCTACGCCCACCCCTGAGGCGACCGCCACTCCGACTGGGTAATCAGATGTTTAATTCTGAAAATTGTCTGAAAATCGGAAAGTTGCTTGTTACCTGAGTAATCCTCTCCCCTAAGTCCCCTCTCCGCTACGCAGAGAGGGGACTTCAAAACCATGCTTTTCAACGTCAGTTATAGATAAGAAA
>JACDGI010000790.1 GCA_013821665.1 Anaerolineae bacterium | reverse complement strand
ACACTGAACAGTTTGGCGTGTACAGCACCCGTTTGGCTGGAGAACCACCTTCAGGCAGAGTGGCCGGATCGCTATGGGAAACGCTTTGAGAATTGGCAGTTTCCCAAAAGCCAAGCTGAACAACAAGCCTTAGCCGAGCAGATTGGGCGTGATGGTTATCAGTTATTGGAATTCCTAGATGAATCGTCAACAGAGACTGGATTACGGAATGTACCAGCCGTTGAGGTGCTGAGACAAGTCTGGCAACAACAATTTATCCGAGTTAAAGGACAGATTCGTCAACGTCCAGTCAAGGATATGCCGCCGGAACACACTTGGTTACGTTCACCTTATGATACTGAAGCGCGGTATTGTACGAAACGGAACACCAATTGGGTCGGCTATTGTACCCACTTCACTGAGACCTGCGACGAACATGCGCCGAGGCTCATCACGCATGTCAAGACCACCGTTGCTACTGAGCAGGATTCTGAAGTAACCCAAAGTATTCAAGCAGATTTGGTCAAGCGCGATTTGAAACCGGAAGTACATATTGTCGATACCGGTTATATGGATGCTGCTAACTTGGTCTACAGTCAGCATGAATTTGGCATTGATTTGCTCGGCCCAATGCGTCCGCATACCAGTTGGCAAACCAAAGACCCTATGGCTTTCGACATTTTGCAATTTAATCTGGATTGGGACACTCAAACGGCAATTTGTCCTACTGGTCAGCAAAGCTCCCGTTGGATAAACAGTCGTAGTTCGCATGGTGCGCCTGTTATCCGTGTTCAATTTGCTGCTAACATCTGTACGGCTTGTCCAGTCAAAGCGCGCTGTACTCACGGGGCAAAACGTGGCTTGACGCTGCGTCCTCAACTTGAACATGAAGCCCTTCACAATGCGCCACTGCGCGAAACAACGGACACTTTTAAACAACGCTATCATCGCCGGGCAGGCATTGAAGGCACCCTTTCTCAAGGGGTACGCCGATCTGGTTTGCGCCACTCTCGATACATTGGCCTAGCGAAAACTCACTTGCATTGCATCAGCACCGCCGTTGCTCTAAACGTTATTCGTGCGGTTAACTGGCTGAATGATGTCCCACTCGCAACCACCCGCAAAGCCCAGTTTTTATCCTTGGTTGCTTAGTTCTACCGTTCGCCAACAGTATCCCTTGCTGCGAGGAATTTCATCGTATAACAAACCCCGTGTAATCCGATTCAGATAACGCCTGCATTCAGCTCAGAATATACAAGTCGCAAATGTTTTTCGGCAATAGCCCGCGCTGGCAGAGATCCCGAAGATGGCGGATCAAATTTTCGTAGACAATACGGATGCGGCACTGCACCTGCCCGACACCCGATGGGCAAATCAACCGGGGTACATATGTCCGATAATATTGTAGATTTTGCGGAATTTTACCATCTAGCGACCTGTAAAGCGCTTCAAGAGCATTAAATGACAGTAAGCTGGGTTCGGACCAACTGCAATTTTTGCCAATCGTTCTAACACCTTTATCCGACGGTTCTGATAAACAGATTTGTGAGGCAAAACCCGGTGTGATGACACGTTCCGGTTGTCCGTCAGTCTTGACAACACCAATCCCAGTTAAAGAGATAAACTGCATGATATTACCGGGAGGAAGGATACGAATAAGCATGGTAGAGCCGAAGCGGACATCTGTACCGTTGATGTGCAGTAGGACCTCTGTTTGCTCAGGCCCTTGTAAATAAAGCATCGATGTGGGGTCGGTATCACAGGCGGCTGGTTTAAGACCATTATTGAGGTCAAAAGACTGCATCAATGTAAAACTATTCGGACCAATCACGGGTAAGGTCTTCAAATCAACCGTATCAGATAATTCGCTAACTTTCACCCATGCATTTGGAGTCTGGAAATAGGTTTTATCGTGCATGGCGAAGACACGTAACCATTTCCCATCAGGACTAACCCCATCGGCTTGCAAGGGTGTACCAGTGGGTACATGACCGAAAGGCGAAGAAGTTTCTTTTAAGTCTGTAGGTACGTTGAATAAATCTGAACCTTGTTTCCCAACTAATACGGTGATTGGTTTGTCAGCCAATTTAAGCTCATCAGCCGGTAAAACCGCATTTTGCACTTGGACATCGCCCAAAGCTACCATCACTACACCTTTACTATTCAACGTTTTGGGCAAATTGGCTTGTGTGCTTAACAAGGCAAGTCCCCATTTTTTGGCTTGAATGTCAACAGCACTGGTATGAATATCGTTTAGAAGGCCTAAATTCACACGATCCCCGGGTTTGCTGAATGTGGCAGACGTGCTGGGGTTGGCGTAGGATGTTGTAATTTCAGAGTTGCCATAGCAGGCGCTGCCAGTGGGTGAATTCGAGCAGTTATTCCCTAGCTGTTGGAGTGCAGTCTGTATAAAACTTGGACAGTCGGTTGTGCCTTGTGCTTCGGTTGGCTGGAAGAATGACAGTCCAAGTAACACAAAACCTAAGACAAATAGATGAAGGAGTCGCATACGCCACGCCCTTTGTATAACAAACATGATACTATTTACCATTGTACTATAGGATTCAAAATGCGAAACCGGAAAGTAATAAATTCATAAAGTGCCTTAATATTATATGCTATTTGTACCATCTTCCTTGCGTCCTCGTTCCAAAAATATTTTTATCGTATAATGAAGATTGTAAATAGTTTTGTATGGTTGTTGTTCTGCGGACAGTGGCCTTAAGCCCACACTTTGAAATCAGATGCTTTAATCCACAATCCGCTCATAGCAGGTAGAGATCGGAAGCTTTGTGCTTCCGAATTGTAGTAATGTTAAACGGGCAACGGAGCAAGTCTCTACATGGAAATTATCCAGTATCTTCGATTATTGAGGAAATGGTTATGGTTAATCATCATCATGGCCTTTATCGCAGGTGGCATCAGTTTCGTCATCAATACAGGTCGTCCTGCTGTTTTTGAGGCTCAAACTACCATCGCGATTGGACGCTTTATTGAAGCGCCTAACCCTGACAGCGCACAGATTCGAACGGGAATTGACCTCGCGCAAACCTATGCCCAAATTCTTAAAACTTATGATGTACTCAACGGCACTATCGAAGAATTAAAGCTCTCGATGAATGTTGACCAATTAGAACGGCTGATCACAGTTCGTATCGTTACTGGAACCTCTCTTCTGGTGGTCACTGTGGCTTATACCGACCCGGTATTGACAGCGGATATTGCCAATAGTTTAGCAGCACAATTGGTCAAGAAAAGTCCCTCGAATCTCACACCTGAAGAAAAAGCGCAAATTACTTTCGCCAACGCCCAAATCACAGATTTGAACAAACAAATCAGTGACTCGCGTTTACAGTTGGATTTAATCGACAAACAGTTAAAAGCGACCACCTATCAGAGCAAAATAGATACCCTAACGGGGCAGCGCAACTCGATTGTAGATCAAATCAACCAGGCCACAGCCTCTCTTGCCACCTTTTCGAACACAATTGTCACGCTGCAACAGCGTACAAACTCGATTGATATTATCGAAAGCGCCCGTATTCCAACGGAACGCAGCGGGACAAGCATTTTAAGTTCCACGATTTTAGGTGGTATCGTCGGTATATTCCTCGCAATCGGTATCGCTT
>JACDGI010000789.1 GCA_013821665.1 Anaerolineae bacterium | reverse complement strand
AGTCCGAAGTGACCGAGGAAATGAGTCGGAACCGTTCTTCGCTTTCGCGCAGGGCTTGTTCAGAATCGCGGCGTAAGAGTCGTTGGAGAGCATTCAAGGCATTGGTTATGACAGGCGGTAGTTGCATAGGACCTCAGAGCAGCAGGGTTAAAAGAAGGATGCGATCTAGAGCTTGCGACTTCCTAAAGCTGCGAGGCGTGATGATCGTGCGTTGTTGGAGTATGGTGTTCAATAATGGTATCACCTAATCGTAGCGCATAAACATTACATTTTGTATGGATTGAAGTGTGCGGCACGTTATACTCATCTTGGATTGAAGGTGAAGGGGGTTCGATGATCGATATTGAACAGGGCGAGGCGCTGCTGGCTTATCTGCGTGCTGCTGAACACATTGCCGTTGATGAAACACCGGTGTTCCATAATCTGGCGGGTGGGGTTTCTAACCGGACGGTGTTGGTCGAACGGGCGGACGGTTCGGCATGGGTGATGAAACAGGCGCTGGAAAAGCTGCGCGTCAAGGTGGATTGGTTTAGCAGTCCTGAGCGGATTCATCGGGAGGCTGCCGGATTACGCTGGATGCAAAAGGCTGTTCCTGATTACTCGCCGCCGCTGGTTTTCGAGGACGAGCAGGAACATTTGCTGGCGATGATGGCGGTGCCACAGCCGCATATCAACTGGAAGACACAACTGCTGCAAGGCGTGGTCGAGCAGGTTTATGTGGAGCAGTTCGGTTGGTTGTTGGGAACCATCCAACGGTTGGCGCTGGAAATCCCTGAGACACGGACGCTATTTGCTGACCGGAGCTTCTTTGAGAGTCTGCGATTGGAACCGTATTACAGCTACAGTGCCGAACAAGTGCCGGAATCTGCCGCCTTTATCAATGGGTTGATCGCGGATACACGCCAGCGCGATTTAACGCTGGTTCACGGCGATTACAGCCCTAAGAATGTGCTGATTTATGACAGCCGACTGGTGCTGCTGGATTACGAGGTGATCCATTGGGGCGATCCGGCTTTTGACCTCGGTTTCTCGCTGACACACTTGTTGAGTAAAGCCCATGCGCTGCCTGAACAGCGGGCGGAATTTGCGGGTGCGGCACGGGTATATTGGGTGAGTTATTGGGCAGAAGTTCGTGACCTCGCTTTCGCGGCGGATGTGGAAGGTTATGCGGTACGGCATACGCTGGCGTGTTTGCTGGCGCGGGTGGCAGGACGTTCGCCGCTGGAATATCTGGATGCCGAGCAGCGGGCGCATCAACAGGTGATTGTGCTGAAACTGATGGCGGATGTTCCAGTGACGGTGGATGAATTGGTCGAGCGGTTTATTCAGAAGCTATAAGCATCAATTGCGAAAAACCGCAAAAGCTGCAAAAACCACAACTGCAAGATTCGGAAACTTCTGCAAATTCGTCAGATTCGGAACATCGGTTTCCGCATTTTCCGAATCATTCCGGTCAAATGTTCAATATGTTGCAAATATTGTTAATGTTGCAATTGTAACTGGCTTGTTTTTGTCACATTCACAACGATTGGCGAAACCCCTAACCCCAGCCCTTTCCCCATAGTAACAGGGCAAGGGGGCAAGGCAAGCACCAAAAGCTATTGTATTCGATATGGGTGACCAATGGGTTACCTTTTGGAAGAACATTTTGTAACTTTTTCGCGGTGTTGGCGTTAACCATTTTGAGAGAGCAGGAATGTTAAGTGGGTTGGTGGATGGTTAGAGATGAGTTTGTCGGGTTAACCGAAAATAAACCTAAATACGAATAATTTAAGCCGCTTGGTGAGAATTGGGGAAACCATGCACGACTGGAAAACCTTTCTGGATGATTTGAACAAAGCGGTGATGGCTTCTGATGATATGAGCCAAATCTATATTCCTGAGTACGCCCGTAAAATGAGCTGGTTAGGTTATCCCGCTGCGACGGAAACGCAAATCGCGGCTGTTGAGGCTGGATTAGCTATCCAATTGCCACCCTCGTATCGCGAGTTCTTGCTCGCCTCCAACGGTTGGCGCAAAATCAGCCCGTTTATTGACGAACTGTATCGTGTAGAAGATATCGATTGGCTGCGTTCGCACAGCCCGGATAGTATTCGCGCGTGGACAGAGGGTTACGGTGAAGATTTTGAGTCTGAATCTGAGGAAGCTGATTTGCCGCGCACATTGGCTGTCAGTGGTTGGGGCGACTCGGCAATCATTTTGCTCAACCCCAATGTTCAAGATGCGGATGGTGAATGGGAAGCATGGTTTTTTGCGAACTGGAGCAGCCCCGCCGCACAAAAATTCACATCCTTCTGGGAACTCATGCAAGATCAATTGGAAATCCAGCGCGACAGCAATGTTCGAGATTTCCGACAGGCTAACCCTGACGCACCCGATACGACACTTGCGAAACGGCTGCCTGAATTGATCAGACAGTTAGAATTGATGAAACAGGCAAATCCAAATCCATTTTTTAGTGGGATCAATAGCGACAGTTATGCGGCGGTGGTTGACGAGGTTGTGGCCCGGATTCGGTCGATGCCAACTGATGACAGTGTCGAGCTGCGTAAAAGCCTACGAGAATTGGCAAACGAACTGCTTGAAAAGTCCAAAGGTCAGCAAGATTATGCGATGGATTTGTTAAAGTCGATGGTTAAACCTGAACTTATGGCTGCGGGTATGGGGGATATTATGAAATTTCAAGCATATGTGATGATTGCCTCACATATACGCACGTTTTTGCATGAGTCTTAGCTTTGTATTTTTCCAAACCTTCTCATCCACTTTTATGACATTTGAATCAACCTCTTGACTCTGACCTTGGGGGAGGGCGTATCGTATCCATCGAGGAGAAAAAACGATGCTGTACACGGTTAAAGAAATGGCTGCGCTCTCCGGTGTGACCATCAAGACGCTGCATTATTACCACAAGATCGGACTGGCGTACTATTTGGCGGCTGTAGAAGCCTTCGCTGAAGCTGCATAGGGATCGATCAAGCCGATGAGGGAAGGTGTAAAGTTCCCTCACCTAACCAGAGTTGGGAGTCTAGGCTTCATGATTTGGCTAGTCGGCCTATATAACGGCGAAAGGCAAATGTTAATATCTGCTCATCAACCGGGTGCTACAGCGGAGCTGAGTGGACAAAGATGAATAGTTTAATGAATGCCAAGCCCAGTGCCATCGTGACCGAATTCGGTTTTACGACGTTCTATTTCGATGTGAGGCCCAACAGCTTACGTCGTTTGCCACCTTACAGCGAGTTCAAACTCGTTTACAGTGCGTCGGATACCCAAGGTTGGGAGTCGCTGAGTTATCGTGTGTCGCATGATAAAAAGGGTTACTGCGTTATTGATCGTCAGGCGTTGATGCCGCACGAAATCGAATATTTTGAAGGTTTGTTGCAAAACACGAACGCCTAGTGGGGCGCGATAATCAGACGTTTTAGTGAGAGCCTGTGACCGAAAGTGGTTGCAGGCTCTTTTTGTTTTGGGATTAGCCGAAGCCCCGCCGACCAGTGCCGGTTTTTTGCATATCGAGGGCGCGGTCATGCTGCGCCAGAATATCCTGTACGGCTAAGTCGCGGTTCTGTGCGTGCTGGAAAACGGTATCCGGCCCGACGCTAAAC
>JACDGI010000788.1 GCA_013821665.1 Anaerolineae bacterium | reverse complement strand
ATCCATGTGTTCGTGAAATCACGGTTGGCCGCGTTTTAGAAGCAGCACGTCGCGTGGTGCAAAACGCTTAATCACATTAGCGGCACAAAATGCACAAACTGCAATATTTACTGCACAAATTGCATTATTCCCGCTGAATCGACGGCGGGAAGTAGGGGAGAAGCCGCCGAATGATTATTTTGGGTCGGCGGGAAGCTCGCGTGTTACCGCTGAAATGGCAAAAATGCAGCGGATTGCTCGGTCAATGCCACCGCCGTGCAATTTGTGCACTGCAAAAACAGTTTCAAGAGGCAAGTTTCAAGCTACAAGATTAAGGCGATCAATTGGCGGCGGCGGCGGCAGTGGACTGCCATTAGGGTTTGCTGCCATGATCGCAAGCAAGCTTGGTCGGACTGTATTAGGTGGTAGAGGCTGAAATTAACCCTCATCCCCCAGCCCCTTCTCACTCATGGCGAAGGGGAGCAAAGACAAATTCAATAGTGCTACCACAAGCCTATTTCCTCTTCTATTTTAGAACATAAGTTCATCATTTGTCAATGCGATTCGGTTCGAGTTTACAAACCTAAGAGACTAGATTGATTCATTCCATACAGGGCGGGTCAGAGACCACGCCTCTACAGGAAACCACATTCAAATTTGAGTGTCCGTATCAGTCAACATCACTTTTCAAACGGCTTCTAGCCCTTATTGGTTCAACCAGCTCTAGTCGGGAATAACCACTTTATCCAAGCCCGGATCAGGCGGCGGGAATTTCGGATTCATTTCTTCCAAAGCCGCCACAATGGTTCTAGCGACGATTAGATCGCGATACCATTTGTGATTGGCCGGAACAATATGCCACGGCGCAACCTCTGTATTGCAGCGTTGCAGCAGCGCCTCATAAGCTTTCATATAATCATCCCATTGTTCGCGAACAGGTAAATCTCCCATTTCGAACTTCCACTGTTTTTGGGGATTCGCCAGCCGTGCTAATAAACGCTGTTTCTGCTCGTCCTTACTAATGTGCAAATAGAATTTCAAGATGCGTGTATTATTCGAGGCCAGCAGTTGTTCAAACTGGTTGATCGTCTCGTAACGTGCCTTCCAAACGGATTTCGGAACGATGTTATTGACACGGACGATCAATACATCCTCATAATGACTGCGATTAAAAACACCGATATAGCCACGCGGCGGCGCATTCTGATGTATCCGCCACAGAAAATCGTGAGCCAGATCTTCAGGTGTCGGGGCTTTGAAGGATATGACGCGCACACCTTGCGGGTTTACCCCTTCAAATACCTTTTTGATAACACCATCTTTGCCGCCCGTATCCATCGCCTGAAAAACGACTAAGAGCGATTGCTTGCCTTCGGCGTAAAGTCGTTCCTGCAAGTCTTCCAATTTCTCTTTTAGCTTGGCAACTTCGTCAGCAACGTCTTGCTGATCAAGGGCCTCGTGATAATCGGGATCATATTGGTCGAGATCGACCGCACTGCCGGGTTTGGGAGAAATTTTGTATTTCGCCACTGCTTGGCCTCGCAATTCAGGTTAATAAATTATGCTAGAACTTTACCGAGTATAGATCATCCTCTTAAAACTGGCTTAATTATATCGAACTAAAGTGGCATCGCGCTGAAAGATCAGTTGCGCGCTCAATCAGTTATAGCTTAAGGAGTATGTTGTGAAAAGTAAGTTATCACTTTTCGGTACATTGATGGTGCCCCTGTTGGCATCAGTCTTCCTGTTATCAAATATGGTTACACAAGCACAGGACGACGCAACTATCCCAAAATATGATTTGACCAATCCTGCTGCCCCGTTTATTTTTAGCCATGATGTCGCTATTGAAAAAGGGGCAACTGCTGAATGGCGCAAAATGGAAGGTCTCGCGATGGATTCGACCAAAAAGATGGTCTACTTCGCAGATACCGAAATCGGCAAAGGGATGTCCGATGACAAAGGCAATATCCAATT
This sequence comes from Anaerolineae bacterium, assembly GCA_013821665.1. Taxonomy (GTDB): domain Bacteria; phylum Chloroflexota; class Anaerolineae; order Aggregatilineales; family Phototrophicaceae; genus CFX2. The sequence goes on along the minus strand of JACDGI010000788.1, from coordinate 1,652 downwards.
AAAGGGAAATAAGTGCGGTGTAGTATGGGCAGGTCAGCTTGACGATAGCAACAACATTAGCACCTTGAAACAAGTCATTATTGGCGGCCCATTTGACGATAGCAACAAAGATTATTCATGCAATCAGGATGCAATCGCTAACCCGGACAACTTATCGGTCGACTCAAAAGGCAACTTATGGATTGGTGAGGATACCGACTACCATCATAACCAGATTTTGTGGATGTGGAACGGCAAAGAGTTAAAGCGTTTCGCAACCATGCCTGAAGGCGCTGAAGTGACGGGTGTCCGGGCTGAGCCAAACGGCACATTGTTCCTGAACATACAGCATCCGAGCGCAACAAACGTCTATCCCTATAACCGCGCCACCGTCGGCGTGATTACCGGTTTCAAAGCGGGTGATGATTTTACACCTGTCTCGATCCCCACGGGCGATGACATGAAAACGCTCAAGCTTGCGTCTGGTCAATACCAAGTTCTCGCCATAGCAGGCGAAACCCTTCCGAACGACACAACGAATGCTTTCGCGGGGCAAATTACACGGGCAGATGGTGGCACTTTGAACACCTGCAACAATCCCGATGGTAATATGTTCCTGCCCACGACTTCAACCGGAACGGAAGGCTATTTGTACTCGAACTGGGAATGTGTACCGGGTGGTGTTAGCAAACTCTATATTAAGCAAGGTTCAGACGGCACATGGACTTCCATTGAAGGTCAAAACGTCGACTTTAGCTCAGTCAATGGCACTCAAAACAACTGCAATGCCAGTGTTACCCCTTGGAACACCGCTCTGACGGGCGAGGAATATGCGCCGGATGTGCAAGAGGAGTGGGACGCATGGGAAAGCACAAAAGATGCATTCTCGGCGCATCTTGGTAAAGCTGGTAATCCATTAGACTATGGTTACATTGTGGAATTGACACCTGCTGGCGGTGAGGACAACGGGATTGGTACCTCAGTTGTCAAACACTATTCGATGGGGCGCTTCAGCAAAGAAATGGCGCTGATTATGTCTGATAGTAAGACAGCTTACTTTGGTGACGATGGTACTGACCGTGTATTGTACAAGTATGTTGCGGATAAGGCCGGCGACCTCAGTGCGGGCAGCCTGTACGCGGCCAAAATCAAGCAAGACGGCGAAGCATTGAACCTAGAGTGGATCATGCTCGGACAAGGCAAAGATGCCGATATTGCGGCTGAAGTCGCCAAAATGGCACCTCAGTAAATTGTTCTAATGTGGGATTGGCAACTAAGTCGACTTAGTTGCCAATCCCAACCAGTTAAATCAAATCGGTCTTTTCATCGTGGGGTGCGACACTTACGGTTTCTTCATTTTTATAATTGACCATACCCTGTGCCGCGCCTTTGATTTTCTTGACGTACAGGCAGCGAGTAACATCCACCTCAACTTTACCGTCGGCACGCCGTCCGCTGTAGTAGGCTGCTACCGATGCAGCAAAATCTATTACATTCGACGGAATAGTACGACCATCAAACTTCACCACGACATGAGCACCGGGAACGCCACGCGCGTGCAGCCATAAATCCTGTCCGCCACCTTTACCGAACGTCACCTGTTCGTTCTGGCGGCTGTTTCGCCCAATCCAAACCACAAAAGCATCTTTGGTCACCACTCTAAGGGGCGCACT
>JACDGI010000082.1 GCA_013821665.1 Anaerolineae bacterium | reverse complement strand
GTATTGACCGGATCGATTGACACCTCGAATATGGATCAGGTTCGCCGAATTAATCCACATGCCAACATCGGTGAGGTATGGCCGGACGGTAACGCGAACATGATTGTCCATCAAGCGGCAGAAGAAGCTTTTCCGTGGCATGGAACCGCGTTGGCAGTCCATATCGCCCGATTTTTGTCTGTTGTGCTGGGGCTGGGAACGGTCATCGTTACCTATTTGATTGCGCGCGAAATATTCCCTGAACAACCGACGATTGCGCTGGGTGCGGCGGCATTAAACGCTTATATCCCTATGTTTCTGTTTATCAGCGGGTCGGTCAACAACGATAATCTCTCCAATTTATTGGGCAATCTACTCACGCTGCTGGTTGTGCGGTTGTTGAAAACACGCAAACTTCCTAGTTGGCGCAGTTATGTATTCCTCGGCTTATGTACGGGTGCCGGATTATTAGCCAAACTTAATCTCGGATTCTTCATTCCGGTCATCGCGCTAGGATTACTGCTCGTCAGCATTCGACTGCGAAACTGGCAACCGATTGTCCTTGGCGGACTCATTTCAGGCAGTTTGACTATCGTGATTGCGGGTTGGTGGTATTGGCATAATTGGCAACTTTATACTGATCCAACCGGACTGAATATGTTTTTGCAGATGGTGGGACGCAGAGCAATACCGGCAAATGCTGCCCAAATATGGAGCGAACGCCACAGTTTTACACAGGCCTATTGGGGATTCTTTGGCGGCGTAAATGTGCCGCTGCCCGACATTGTTTATCTGCTATTCAACATCATTGGTGGGGTTGGACTGCTGGGCGCATTGGCCTTTATCGTCTACACATTAGCGCGAAAAACATGGTCATTTGACCGCTGGCTACCTGCAAGTATCACGCTACTATGGCCGATAGTCATGTTTATTTCTTATCTACGTTGGACAGCCGAAACACCTGCATCGCAAGGCCGTTTGATATTCGTAGCGCTATCCTCACTTTCACTGTGGATGGTTGTCGGATTGGTGCGGTGGCTGCCGAAACGACTTCAAAACTACAGCCTAGTCGGGCTTGCATTGCTGTTCGGGGGTATCAGCCTTATCACGCCGTTTACGACGATTGCAGCGGCCTATGCGCTGCCTAATCAAAAGACTGTCAGTCAAAACCTACAAGCGACCTTTGAGCAGCCCAATAATACCAGCGGTCAGATTGGACTTGTATCGGCTGAAGTGACAACTCCAAACAGTCAGCCAGAAGGCTATGCTTTTATCAATACAACATGGGTCATTGAAAGCCCGCTGAGCGCCGATTGGAGTTTATTCGCGCATTTGGTCACACCGGATGGCGTTATTGTCGCTCAACGCGATGTATATCCCGGCGAGGGTAAGCTCGCGACATCCGATTTAGAAATGGGACGAGCATGGGATAATCCAATTGCGATTTCAATCCCAAACACGGCTTATGCACCAATAACGCTTGATGTCGAGATTGGCTGGTATGATCTGAAAACGGGCGAACGTATGAAGTTGGAGGATGGCAGCGAAACGGTGAAAATTGGGAGTGTTCAACTTGAGCCGCGAGTCGATAGCGAAAATCTCGGCGTACCTAATCCGATACGAGTGAACTTTGATAATCAGATTGAATTAGTCGGCTATTCGCTGACCGATATTAGCCCGACAGCCGGTGATAGTATTGATTTGACGCTCTATTGGCGCAGCTTACGAAAGCTCGACAAAGATTACAAGGTTTTCGCCAATATCATTGACCGGCCAACGTTGACCAAATACGCTTCTTCGGATGGAATGCCTGTCAACTGGCAAGCGCCGACAACTACGTGGGAAACAGGTAAAATCATTCAAGATGTGCATACGTTGAAGGTTGATCCGAATGCTCCACCGGGCATCTACGAAACGGAAATCGGACTGTATGCACAGTCCGATGACGGCACAATCCAAAGACTGCGAATTGTGACCACCGATGGTGGGATGGCAAACGATTCGATGGATTTGACACGGGTACAAATTATGCCAATGCCGACAGGAAACAAGTGATGCGTATACGACGATGGGCGACACCTGATGCGGTGGCGATTGTTATTTTGGTAGCGATCTGGCTGCTCTTCTTTTGGCGGCTGTTCACACCAATTGAGGCTGACCAAGCATCGGTCAAAAAGGGTGATTTCTCCGGTCAATTTGTGGCATTCGCGGCCTACCAATATCAACGTTTTGCGTCCGGCGAAGTGCCACTTTGGGATCCTTATAACAATGGCGGTTTACCGTTTATCGGCGATACACAGGCAGCGGTTTTTTATCCCCCACGTTTGGTTACGATTGGTCTGAGCAAGTTGGCAGGTGGCTGGACATATCACGCGCTTGAACTCGAAATGGCGCTGCATGTGCTGGCCTGTTCGCTGTTTATGTATTTGCTCGTGCGGCGTATGACTCTGGGACAAGTAGGCAGCATTTTCGGGTCATTTATTGCAGCAGTTATTTTCAGTTACGGCGGGTTTATGCAGTCCTATCCGCCACTGCAATTGGCGCTGTTAGAGGCGGCAATATGGGTACCGCTAGCGGTGTTAGGTATCCATGAGGCAACCCGTACTGAAAAGATTCGCTGGTCATGGTTACTACTGACCGGTTTGGCATTCGGTTTATCATGGATGGCAGGGCATCCGCAAACCAGTTGGTTTTCAACCTATCTGCTAACCGGTTATCTTATCTATCGGGCCTATCGACAGCACTATCACTGGCGCATCATTGTCGGGGGTGTGCTGGCATTCGGAATATTGGGTGGGGCACTCGCAGCCGTCCAACTGCTTCCCGGCCTTGAATATTTGGCTCATACAGCGCGAACCGGCCTCAGTTTCGACGCTAAAGGCAATGGCTTCCCGATACAAGATGTCGTCCAATTTGTATTCACAAATGTGGTCAGCCAATGGTCGCCGCTGTATATCGGAATCGCAGGGTTGGTGTTGGCTGGAATCGCGTTATGGCGACGTCTGCCGGAAAGTATCTTCTGGGGTGTGGTGGCGTTGATTGCGCTCGGATTGAGTTTTGGCAAGAATAGTCCAATTTATGCTTTCTTCTATAATGTATTACCGGGTTTACGCTTCTTCAGAGGCCAAGAACGCGGGGTATTTCTAATTACGTTTAGTCTCGCTTTGTTGGCAGGAATGGGCGCTGCACACCTCATCCGTTGGGAGAAGCTACAAGATTTTAAAGCAACACGCCTCATCCAACAGATTATGTTGGGGTTGGTAGGACTGTGTGGAATCGTACTGATCTTTGTCATGGTGGCGTGGCTTGGCAATCATGATGCATATGGGATGTACATCCAACCCGTTGCGCTTAGTTTGTTATTGGCGGTATTGACGCTGGTGTTGATCAGGTGGCTATTGGATGCTCCTAAAAGTGTGGTTCGACAAGCGCTGTTGTCAGGGCTGCTCGTGCTGGATTTGTTCACCCTTAGTATGGACAACCGTTTCAACTACGACCCGATCCCGCCACATAAACAGTTAGACTTCAATCCACCGGCAATGGTAGCCACTGCGTTAGCGGATACAAATGTGCCATTCCGTGTCGATGGCTACCGCGTACTCAATGATAATTATGGCGGCTTGTACGATGTTGCCGATATGCGTGGTATTAGCCCGTTATTTTTAGAAGGCCCCAACGCGATAATCAACGGCAATCTCATCAATCCGGTAGCGTGGGAATTGTTCGCAGTACGTTATGTGTATACCGACTGGGAGCAAATGCCAGTCGCCAGCACGATTATCGCCAGTGGCGAAGATCGTTACGGCAAAGTGAATATGCACCAAATAACCGATCCTCGCCCCTTTGCGACCCTCGTATATGACACACGATTAGTATCAAATGATGCCGAGGCACTTGCCGCACTGAACGATAGCGGTATCAATTTACGGCGAACGGTTATTTTGGAACAATCACCAAGCGTGACAGTCAGCGGTGATAAGCCATCGGATGCAAGCGCCACAGTGACCGCTTTTAAGCCCGAAACATTCACCATCAGTGTGAAGACTTCTACAAATGCCCTGCTCTCAATCGCACATCCTGATTATCCGGGTTGGATCGCTACACTCGATGGCACCACCACACCGATATTACGGGCTTACGGGGCGCTGGCAGCAGTGGTTGTGCCAGCAGGTGATCACACAATCATTTTCAAATATGATCCACTGAGTTATAAGCTCGGAGCAATTATTAGCCTATTAGCGTGGCTAAGCGTCATCGTTCTCGGCGGAATCAGTATTTATCGTGGGAAGACACATGCAAAGTAGTAACCAAGCTGGCAGTAGAACGTGGGGACTCAATCGCTACAGTTATGGCGCACTAATTGGGGCAGTCATTGGATTAACAGGTGGCATACTCGCACTGCTATTGACGGTGGGGGGGCCGATTGTTGCCTTTGGTGCGCTCTTTGGGGTGATGGCCGGTCTGTATGTGCTTTCGAATGTTTCCGCTGCCCTATATGGGGTCATTCTTATAACCGCGTTACTACCTTTTGGTACGCTGCCCTTCAAAATCGGGATAACACCTACGTTTTTGGACATGGCACTCGGCGCGTTTGTGCTGGTGTATGCGATGCAATGGATGACTGGCCGTCGCCAAGGTTTTCGATTGACTCCTGTCCATGCACTGGTCGGGCTATATGTGATGTGGCTGCTGCTGGCTTTCGCCTTGGGACTGCGTTATGCCCCGCCGACCAGCGCCATTATCCGACAGTTTGCGGAAACGCTTTTAAGTATCGCGATGGTATTTATTCTAGGCGATTTAATACGCGATCCCCAAACCTTACGACGGTTGGTGATTGCGGTCATGCTGGCGATTGGTGTGCAAGCGATCATCGCCATTGTTTTATATGTTCTGCCCGACCAGACTGCTGAACAAATACTGGTGCGACTCGCGCGCTTTGGTTATCCAAACGGTGGGGTCATTCGCTTTATTGAAGACGATCCAAATGGTATCGAACGGGCAATCGGCACATGGGTTGATCCGAATGCACTCGGCGGGGTACTGGCTATTTCAGCCGCGATGATTGCACCGCAGGTGTTCGCGCGTAAGCCTGTCCTACCCTATCGGTGGATGACAATCGGGTTAATGGGCATCATCCTACTGGCGCTTTTATTGACGTTCTCGCGGGCTTCAATGCTGGCGATTGGCATCAGCTTACTGGTTGTGGGTCTGTTTCGTGGCTATCGCAAATATCTGCTACTACTTGGATTGGCGCTGATCGTCATTCTAGCGCTGCCACAAACACGCTCCTACATCGAGTTATTCGTCCAAGCCTTTACAGGCGCTGACCGCTCGACCCAAATGCGATTGGGCGAATACAGCGATTCATTGGAACTCATCAGCAAAAATCCGGTGGTTGGGGTCGGTTTTACGGGAACGCCCGCGATTGATTTGTACACCAATGTTGCCAGCATGTATTTAATTATGGCAAACCAGATCGGACTGGTCGGTGTCGCCATTTATGGAGTGATGATTATCGGCGTGTTGATCTATGGATGGCGAGCAAGATTAGTGGTATACGACAATCCATTATTGGAGTCTTTGCACCTCGGTTATCATGCCGCGCTGGTGGCAGCACTCATCAATGCGACGGCAGATCTGTATTTCTTTCGCCTCGATTTTCAAGCGTCGATTCTTTCGTTCTGGATGGTGATTGCATTAGCCCTCGCCAGTTCAAGACTGGCATTAGAAGCACATGAATTAACCGTTGCTAAACCTGACTGAATCTATTACTATTCTCCACTGAAACACCCCAATACTTTTATTGGGAACACTTTCCGCTTCAATCAGCGCGCTCGTGCGAGATGAGGCAATCCCGGGGAAAGGAGATTATTGAATTCCCTATGAGACATACATACGAGCTAACATTTATCGTCCGCATTGACCCCAACGAAGAGGTCATCAACAATTCTGTTACACAGGTTCAAGGATGGGTCGAGGCCAACGAACTTGGTCAAGTCACCAAAATTGACCGCTGGGGACGGCGCAAGCTGGCCTATGAGATTGATAAGCAGCGAGATGGCTATTACGTTTGCATGAGTGCTGATATTGATCCCCAGAACTTGCCAGAATTGGAACGTAATTTAAAGTTGTCTACAACTGTTTTACGTTACTTATTGATTCGTCCTGAACGTTAGGACGCGATAAGTTCTCTGGTTCAAACCAGTGACTTTTGAGGAGAGGTTGAGTTATGGGACGTGGGCTGAATAAGGTGATGATTATTGGTTATCTGGGACGCGACCCTGAAATGCGTTATACGCCCAGTGGTCGTCCGGTAACCAGTTTTAGCGTTGCCACCAGCCGCACATGGACCTCAGCCGAAGGCGAACGCCGCGAAGAAACCGAATGGTTCAACGTCGTGGCGTGGGGAACCCTAGCCGAAATTTGCAAATCGCACCTCAGTAAGAACCAACAGGTTTACATTGAGGGGCGATTGCAAACGCGAGGCTGGGAGGATGAATCAGGCAAGAAACATTTCCGCACTGAATTGGTTGCCAACGAAATGATTTTGCTGGGTGATCGCCGCCGTGAACAACAACAGCACGATGAAGGTGATGTTGACTTCATAAGCGAAGATCAGGACAGCGGTGACTATGCATTTTAAAGCCATGAGGAGAAAATAATGAGCGATATGGATTATCGTGATCGCGGCGACCGCGACCGTGATCGCGATTCAGATGACAGTTTTGACGGTGATGATCGCGAAAGAGGTGGCTTCCGCCGCCAGCGTCCGGGACGTGGTCGCCATGTGCAATACTGCCCGGAAGGCAAATGCTTCGATTACAAAAATGTGGATGCGCTAAAGCGTTTTATTGGTGAAACCGGTAAAATTCGCCCACGCCGCCAAACAGGTAACTGTGCTCGCTGCCAGCGTGAATTGGCCCGCGAAATTAAGCGTGCTCGTCATCTCGCGCTATTGCCATTTATCGCCGGTGGTGATTAATATTACCTGCGCTATGCAACAGATGTTGATAGCCTAATCATTTACGGGGCATGAGCGAATAGCGGCTATGCCCCTTTCATTGTTCCGAAGCAGGAGTACAAATTAGTTATGTCCAAGAGAAGCCAAACAACCGCGCTTCCGAAGGAAACTCCGAAACCCGCGCCCGTTGAAGGCAGCGAGTCCGGCGGGAAGCAACCAACACCCAAACTACGGCAGGAATATCGTTCACGCGCCGAACGTGAGCATGAAATCCAGCGCTGGGTGATTATTGGCACAATCGCGGCAATTGTAGTTGTCGTCCTACTATTGGGCGTAACGATTGTGTCGGATCAGATTATTAAACCGAATCAAGTCGTCGCCAGCGTGGACGGACAAAATATTACGGTTAGCCAATTCCAGAAGCGCGTCAAGTTAGAGCGCTATCTGCGTAATCAACAGTTGACCCAGTTGGTGCAGACCTACACCAGTTTTGGTTACACCGAGCAGCAAATTGTTCAGCAGTTGCAGCAACAAGAACCGTATGCAACGTGGATTAAAGAACTGCAAGTATCCGACCAAATGGGTCTCAGCATGATTGATACGATGGTCGAAGAGCAACTGATCCGTAACGCCGCGAAAGAAAAAGGAATTACGGTTTCACAGGCTGATATTGATACCCAAATCAACAAGTTCTTTGGTTATACACCGCCAGTCCTGGCTGGTGCGGAAGCAACGGCTACGGTTACACCCACACCGACGATTACGCCCACACCTTTTGTGTCGCCAACGCCATCGCCAGCTCCAACGGTTACGCCGACTTCAGAAGTAACGGCGACCGTCACGCCCACGCCAGTAGCAACACTGCCACCAACAGCCACGTTGACGAGTGACGCTCAGCAAAAGAAATTCACAGATAATCGTGATACTGTTTTCCGTGATTTACGGACGCAGACCGGTATGAGCGATGCCGACATTAACAGCTATTTTGAATTGCAAGCACTTCGGGCTAAGTTGCAAGACGCAGTCTCAACCGATGTCACCACATCGGGTACATTCGTTGATGCACGTCATATCTTAGTCGCCACTGAAGAAGAAGCGAATGATGTTATCGCCGCTCTTAATTCAGGCGAGTCCTTCGCAGACCTCGCGAAGTCGGTTTCCACTGATACTGGTTCCGGCGCAAAGGGTGGCGAACTGGATTGGCAACCAATTACGACCTACGTTAAAGAGTTCCAAGACGCAGTCAAGGCCGCGAAGATTGGTGACATTGTTGGGCCAATTAAGAGCCAATTCGGCTACCATGTTATTCAGGTGCGGGGACGTGAAGATAGAGAACTCACTCAAGCTCAAATCGACACTGCCAAGTCCGGTGCATTTAGCAATTGGTTGAAAGATTACAAAGAATCGAAGAAGGACCAGACAACAACCAACTCCGTTTGGGCCAACTTCGTTCCAACGACACCACAGACAATCTTCGGCTAATTGTTGAAGTAAGAACTCAAAAAGACGCTCAGTGTGAGCGTCTTTTTGTTCCCCTACGATTATCCGGCGCTCATGCGATGGTAAACAATTCGCATTGTGGGCGTTACCCCACTCGGCTATAATGCCTAACATGAATGAGCAACACATCGCGCACTTGGAAGCGCAACTCGAACGTCTGGTAGAGAGTACATTTGCCCATCTTTTTGGTAAACGGATACGGGCACAAGATATTGCTTTGCAACTCGCCAGAGCGATGGAACAAAGTGCAGTGAGCGACCCGCGCAATGATGCACGGGCGCTTGCACCTGACCACTATATGATCCTGATGCCTACGGAAATGCGCCAACAACTCTTGCAAAAACAACCCGCGCTTGCCCAAATTTTAAGCGAGCATTTGGTCGAATTAGCAATGAACGCTGGCTACCGGCTTAATTCGCATCCATTGGTTGAAATCATCGCAAACGATGAATTAAAAATGGGTACGATAACTGTTGTAGCCAACCACGGCAAAAAGAAACACAGTACGACTGCGGTGATGCAGCGAGTCGATGTAGACACTGTTCCCAGTGCGCCTTTGAACCCTCAACTTCTGATACAGGGTAAGCCCGCTATTCCCGTGGAAACCGATGTTGTAAATATTGGCCGCAGCCGGGATAACCACATCGTTATCGATGATCGTGCGGTTTCACGCTATCATTTGCAAATCCGTTTGCGGTTCGGCCGATACACCTTATTTGACACCCAAAGTCAAAGCGGTACGCTGGTCAATAATGTCAAAGTCAAGGAGCATAATCTACAGACCGGGGATGTCATCCAAATTGGGAACACCCGTCTGGTTTATATGGAAGATCGTCCGACCAGTGATGGGCAAACCCAAATTAATGATCCTATAGAGCCGGAATAAAAGAGCAAAACGCTGTGTCAAATGAAGTCATCCTGCTCGTACTGCGTGTTATTTCCGGTCTGCTCCTGATCGCGTTTCTTGGAGTGATTTACCGAATCTTGTGGCGCGACCAAAGACGCGCAACGGCTGAAATCGACTTGAAGCGGCAGACGTATGGTTACTTGGTGCTGCTGCGCGAGATCGACGGCCATTATCACCTAACCGGCGAGAAATACATGCTGAAGCCGATTACAAGTTTGGGACGATCCCCAACCAATACCGTACCAATTGCCGATAATTTTTCCAGCAGTGAACATGCGCTGGTCACACTGAGGCAAGGACAATGGTGGTTAGAAGACCGCAACAGCCGTAACGGAACGCTCCTCAATAATATGCCGGTTAAGCAACCGATTGTGATTGCGGATGGTGATATTATTGGAATTGGACAAGTCAAGCTGCGGATGGATTTGGAACCGTAGTAGAGCTTCAAAAGACTGCAAATAAAATTCGCAGATTTAGCTTCGTAGGATAACTTTATGTCAGATCAGATCCAAATTGCAGTCATCGGTGGTTCCGGTTTGTATAACATGCCAGAATTGAGCGATGTTCAGAAACTGCATATCCCTACCCCATTCGGTAATCCGAGTGGCGAAATTGTTATCGGCACATTGAGGGGCAAACGGGTTGCATTTTTACCGCGACATGGCGTGGGTCATATCTTTAGCCCTACGACAGTGCCTTATAAAGCGAATATTTACGCCCTCAAAACGTTGGGCATCCGTTTCATTATTGGCGTGAATGCTTGCGGATCGCTTAAAGAGGAATACGCGCCGGGAAATATCGTCATCCCTGATCAGCTTTTTGACTATACGAACAGCCGTGATCGTTCATTTTTTGGAACGGGGATGGTCGCGCATGTTGGTGTGGCAGAACCCTATTGTCCCGAATTATGTGAGGTGGTGTATCAGGCCGTACAAAAGGTTAGTGGTACGGTTCATAAAGGGGGAACATTTCTCATTGAGGAAGGGCCACGCTTCGCCACACGCGCCGAAAGCCTCATTTTCAAACAATGGGGATGTAGCTTGATTGGTATGACCACTTGTCCAGAAGCCTTTTTAGTACGTGAGGCTGAAATTGCATATGCAACAATGGCGCATGTGACCGACTATGACTCGTGGCATATCACCGAAGAACCTGTTACGGTCGAAATGGTGATGTCTACGTTTCATCATAATATTGAGATTGCTCAAAAAGCCCTAGCAACAGCCGTCGAAATGCTTGATGCAAGTGCAGAGTATGCTTGTCACTCGGCCTTGGCGAACGCCATCATGACAGACCGCAGCCAAATTTCAGCGAAAATGATCGAAACCCTTAAGCCAATTGTTGGGCGCTACTTCACCTCATAACGAAACTATGTCATTAATTGCAGACACGTTCACAATCAAGCGAGAAAGCCATCGAAGTACCCGTCAAACTGAAGGTCGATTACTCATAATCGCTGCCGTATTTTTGCTGGTTAACTTTATTGCTCTCGCCATCGTCCGTTCGGATACACGTGTTACTGAATGGATACATTTAGGCGTTTGGATTATTGGCGCGATTGTCGGCAGTTCACTGCTCGAACGTTATTTACCGGGGCGTGATCCAATCCTATTCCCGATAACGATGTTTCTAAGCGGTTGGGGCTTGATCCTCATCGACCGCTTAGCGCCACCTTTTGCCGAACGTCAAACATTATGGTTAGCTGTCTCAGTGGCCGCCATGCTAGTGGTTGCAATTTTCCCGCATACACTGCGCTGGCTGAGACAATATCGCTACGTTTTACTGCTATTTGGCATTCTATTACTGGTTGGAACGATTATCCTTGGAACCAATCCTTCGGGTTTCATCAATGCGCCTCAGCTTTGGTTAGGATTCGGAACAATCTTCTTCCAGCCGTCAGAAGCCCTCAAAATTATTCTGGTGGCGTTTCTCGCGAGTTACTTAGCAGAACAATATCCTTCTATCCGCACAAAAGACTTTGACGGACAAGGGTGGCGCTTGTCGATGTCACCACGCGTCCTTGGGCCAATCGTGTTGATGTGGGGTATCTGCATTTTGATACTGGTATGGCAGCGTGATTTAGGTACAGCTATCCTGTTCTTCACAGTATTTATGCTGCTGCTTTATGTGGCGAGCGGCTCAAACCTCGTCCTGATTAGCGGCGCTCTTTTGATTATCGCGGCGGGTTTGGTCGCCTATAAAGCGTTTCCGGTGGTGCGACTGCGCATGGACATTTGGGTCAATCCTTGGCCTGAAGCTGATGGTAGGGCATTCCAAATTGTGCAGAGTTTATTAGCTTTCGCTGCCGGAGGCCCATTTGGGCAAGGTGTTGGACAAGGCTCTCCAACTTATATACCTGTTGTACATTCCGATTTTGTGTTTTCGGCCTTAGCGGAAGAATGGGGTTTGCTCGGCATCATCACAGTAATTGCCTGTGTAGGCGTTTTAGTCGTGCGTGGTCTTCAAATCGCCATACATCAAGAGCGACGTTCATTCTTAACTTTACTGGCAACTGGTTTAAGCCTGTTGATTGCGACCCAAAGTTTTCTGATTATGGCAGGCGTTCTTAAACTTGTTCCGTTGACGGGCGTTACGCTGCCTTTCCTCAGTTACGGTGGCAGTTCACTACTTGCCAGCTTCGTGATTACAGGCTTGTTATTACGATTATCGGCGCTGGAAAATTAAGCGATGAATTTCACACGTGAAATTAACCGGTTGACGACAGGCTTGCTGATCCTGTTAGGTATTGTCGCTTTAGGCGCGACTTACTGGGCTGTGGCGGGGCCGGACACCATTTTGTTACGGCAGGATAATCCCCGACGAGTGCAAGCAGAGGCACAAATTCATCGCGGCGATATTATTGATCGCAATGGTACGGTTGTCGCTACTTCAAATATTAATTCGGATGGCAGTTTTACGCGACAATATTTGTATCCTGAGATGGACAGTGCCCTTGGATATGCGAGCCTCCGTTACGGTGTAGGCGGGGCTGAAGCGGCCTTTAATACAATTCTTCGCGGGGATGCTCCCGGACAAGACTTCCTCACAGAATTTGCAAATGGGCTGATGCACCGCAATCAGCACGGCGCGGATATTCGGTTAACATTCGACTTGAGCATTCAGCAAGAAGCTGTCAAAGCAATGGGAACGCACAAGGGTTCAATCGTTGTGTTGGATATTCCCACCGGACAAGTGCTGGCGATGGTTAGTTTGCCGACTTATGATCCGAACACGCTGGATGCAAACTGGGAGGCTTTGAGCCAAGCACCGGGTAAGCCATTCTTTAATCGGACTTTACAAGGGGCATACCAACCGGGAATTGCTCTGCAAACGCCTTTAATGGCCGCCGCATTATTAGCAAATTATCCGCTCGGCGCACCAATTGACCAAGCAACTCAAAGCATAAAGATTGGTGATGTAACAATTCAATGTGTAACAACACCTCCCTCAGATGTGTTAACTTTACAGCAGGCATATGCCTATGGTTGCCCATATCCGTTTGCCAAAATGGTGAAAGAGCTTGGAGTAGAAACCATCCAATCGGGCTTTAACACGTTCCAGTTAGAACATCCGCCTACTCTAGCCGGCTATGTATCGACCCCATTGACTCAAACTACAGACATCTCGCACTTTCTGTTTGGCACGAAAGACTTTACCGACAACGCTCTTGGTCAAGGAACGATAACAGTTAGTCCTTTGGAAATGGCGGTCATTGCTGGCGCGATCTTCAATGATGGCAATGCGCCGATGCCCTACAGTTTGCTTCAAATCCGGCAACCGGACGATACAGCATGGATAAATGACAAAACAAGCTATGCGCCAATGCCCATGCTCACGGCAAACAGCGCACGCCAAATGCAAACTCTTATGGAAGCAGCAGTAAAGAATGGTGCAGCACAAGCCGCTTCACAAGCTGAACTAACTATTGGTGGTCATGCAGCATTGGCCTACGTTGGCAATACCGCGCAATCATGGTTCATTGGTTTTGTGAGTTCAGGCAGTAACCAAGGGGCGACAATCGCCGTAATTCTCGAAGACACACATGATGCCAGCTTAGCCGCGCAAATTGGCGGGGAGGTTTTAGCTGCCGTCCACACCTATCAATTGACAACTACCCCCCTTCCCAAAGGCGGGGCCTGAACCCAAGTTTTTTCGACCATTTGGCGGCTGTGCTAAGTCCGTGCACATAGGCACGACTATATCGCTTGATATAAGTAGCATCTTGCAGCGCTTGGCGAAATTCCTGCGCATTACTAAATGGTCGAAGCTGAGTCATGGCACGCCCATATTCGGGTGAACTATGTGCATCAGAACCGGCTGTTCCACACAAATGATGCTTTTGGGCATAATCAAGCGCTTGCTGGTTATCCTCGGCGTATAAGCAGCGTGCGTTAAAAATTTCGATTGCATCGACCTTATCAGCAATGCGTGTGAGTGCTTCCTCTCCCCATGCACCTTTGCGTAAGCGGTCAAACGGATGCGAAACGCTAATGACCGCGTCTTGATCACGCAGGCGCCGAATTGTTTCGTCCGGTGTTAGGCCAGCAGGTACACTTTCGCGCAGAAAATAGGCTAAGATTTCACCTTCAGTCGTCATAATTTCTTCGCCTACGATAACCAGATCAGGGGCGATTTTTTGCAAGGCAAACGCTCCTTCGGCTGTGTTGTGGTCGGTGATGGCGATACGATGTACACTCCGTCGTCGGCAAATATCGATGATCGTTTCAAATTTGGATAGACAATCTTTGGACCAAAGTGTATGACTATGCAAATCGACATTCCAGCGTTCTGTCATGCCTGTGACACTCCATTTTTGATGAGAAAACACTAACAAAGGCTACCGTTTCCATAAAGATAAGCATACCTTATAGGCTGGCGCGAGGATAAGCCTGAATTGAATAAAGTTTGAAGATAAAGCAGGCAACTACAAAGTGAGCGTCAGGCAAACGGAGAGCAGTCGTAGGCTAATATTCATCATAATGTGACAAACTTGACTACCCTCTATGCTTTTCTGTAGTATAGAGCCTTCTGTAAAGTAATTTGAACGTCAGCCAGTAAGTGATATTTATCAACGATGTAATACGGCTGACACGAAGAAAGACAGATAATGAATCAGGACATTAAACGTATGCAATCACAAGATTTTGATGACGGAATTGCACCGCCACCGCGTTTCTTACTCTGGGCCGTCGTCGGCATTTTTATCATCCTTGTGGTTGCAGCGCTGGGCAGTTACCTTATCATTCAAGACAAGGTTTCAATGAGTCTATTGCTAGAGCTTTCGGTCATTGCGGCTCCGCTCGTCGTAATTGTGACAATTGCAGCAGCCATTTTCTTCCGCAAGCGCCTCCCACGGCGATTTGCCATTTGGCTCACATCGGGCTGGATTGTGGTTGGCATCGTCGGAATGATCGCTTTTACGCTGGTATTCCGCAATGTATTAGAACCGGGGCAGCGTGAAACGGTAAAGCATTATTTGCCGTTTATGGCGATGTTTGCGCCTCCCCTCCCACCAATTAACAGTTCATTGCCTACCCCAGAAGCAGTTGAAGGTGGAATCTCGGCAAACGATTTGCTCAACGAGAATTTTGATCTTAGCGCCCCCCCGATTGCCACTACAGCAACTGAGGAAGTAGCACCGGCAGCCATAGTCGTACCAGTAACCTCGACACCGGCATTGCAGTCCTTAGTAACGGCGGTCGTCACATCAACTCCTGCCCCAACGATAGCCGCAACTGAAACAGTACCACCAACCATTGCCATCAAAGCAACCGACGTACCAGCACCCACGCAAGCAGCGGTTGCACCCGCAGCCGTCAACCAGACGGTTTCGCTCCCTGCTCTGCCGATTACCACCCTTCTCACTGGGATTACGCCCGTTAAACAGGGTTGGAATAATTGTGGGCCAGCGAACATCACGATGGCGCTTTCTTATTATGGATGGACAAGAGATCAGGATTACGCCATCAGTTTCCTGAAGCCAGATCGCGAAGATAAAAATGTTAACCCGTGGGAACTGGTTAACTTCGTCAATCAAGAAAGCCAAATACGGGCCTTGTATCGTATGGGCGGGGATATGGAGTTAATCAAACGGCTGCTTGCCAACAAACTCCCTGTACTGATTGAAACTGGATACATGTTCGAAGGATCAGACTGGTTGGGACATTATCAGACGGTGGTTGGCTATGATGACACAAAGCAAAATTTCTATGTTTATGATAGCTATCTCGGAACCGGTCAAAATGGCACTGGTATGCCCAAATTTTATGCTGACTTCGACTCGTTGTGGGAAAATTTCAACCGGACATTCATCGTCCTCTATAAGCCGGAAGAAGAAGGACTTGTCCGTACTATCCTTGGTGATCGCGCTGATGTAAACAAAGCGGCAGAAATGGCCGCACAAACTGCCCAACAAGAAGCACTGACGAACCCTCAAAACGCGTTTGCGTGGTTTAACCTCGGTTCTTCGCTGACGAAACTAGCGAAGTATCAACAAGCAGCAGCGGCTTTCGATAAGGCACGTCAGGTCGGTCTCCATTGGCGGATGACACTTTACCAATTCTCACCATTTGAGGCCTATTACAACGTTGGACGCTATGAAGAAATCATGTCGTTGACCAACGCCAATTTGTTGAATGGCGGCCAATATGTCGAAGAAACGTATTATTGGCAGGGAAAGGTTTATGCCGAGGAAAACGACAATACCAAAGCGGCTGCCTCATTCAGGCAAGCGCTCGCGCATAACCCTCGTTATACCGATGCCCAAGACGCGCTCAATGCGCTTTCGAAGTAGTTTAAAGTATGACAAGTCAAACGACCGAGAAACGTAACCGCCAAATTGCCCGATCAACGCTGGTTGTCATCACAGCGTTTGCCATCGCTAAAATCATCAGTTTGGCACAAACGATCATTATCGCACGTGTCTTCGGCGTGGGACGCGAATGGGATACCTTTGTCACCGCGAACAGCTTACCGGATCTCATTTTCACATTGATTTCCGGTGGCGCACTGGCTTACGCCTTCATACCAATTTTCAGCGGTTATCTGGCGCGGGATGACAAACCGGGCGCATGGCAACTCACCAGTCATGTTATCAATAGTGTTTTCTTGACTACGGTAGTCATCAGTATCATTGTCTTTTTTGCGGCTCCGTGGCTGGTTGCGCATATTGTCGCGCCGGGGTTTGATGCTGCCGCACAACAGCAAACCGCCGAACTTATGCGTATCTTACTCATCAGTACGCTGATTTTTTCAGTCAGCGGTATTTCGATGGGCATATTACAGAGCCACAATCACTTCCTGCTGCCTGCTATTGCACCGATTATGTTTGATCTGGGCATTTTGTTTGGCGCGGGCTTTCTAATTAAGCCTTTTGGCGTGCGCGGCATCGCTTATGGTGCGGTACTCGGTGCGGCACTACATTTTGCGGTGCAAGTGCCGGGTTTAATCCGTTATCATGCCCGTTGGACACCTGAAATGGGTTGGAAAGACCCGATGTTATGGAAAGTTCTGCGACTGATGCTGCCGCGCGTAATCGGTTTGGGCTTGTTTAGCCTGAACTTTCTGTTGATGAATAACATTGCCTCGCGGTTGGGCGAAGGGACGGTCAGTGCGCTCAGTTGGGGTTGGCGGCTGATGCAAATACCGGAAACGCTCATCGGTACGGCGATGGGCATCGTCATTTTTCCAACGCTTGCTCAACTGAGTGAGGTCGGTGATGAACCGGGCA
>JACDGI010000081.1 GCA_013821665.1 Anaerolineae bacterium | reverse complement strand
CGCACGCGCTGGGCTGTTTGACAAACGCCCTCACACCAGCAACAGCCTCGAATATCTCAAAATGGGCGGCTCTCCCTATAAAGGAGAAAACTTTTACCAGGATGCAAAGGCGGTGGCTGATGGTAATCTCATCACAGCCAGTTCTGCTGGTGGGCTACTTTTCGCCCGGTATATCCTGGCGAGCCTGGACGTATTTTCCGACGATACCCTTGAAGCCTGGTATAAATACTACGAAACCGGTGATGGCAAATACTTCTATACCCTGATGCAGACCCTACCTCAGAAAAACACAACCGGCGCATAGGCGCATCATACCCTCAACCTTACTTTGCATCTACCATCTAAGCTCGCCTATAAAAATTGGTGAGAGACACAAGCGACCTGCCGAAGACCAACGGCGGAAGCAGGACTGTCGGTCTTCCTGTGCTTGCACGACAGGAGTGGGTACCTGGACATCGAGAAAGCTGAGGAGTTTATGGCGATACATCCCTTTAAGATTGCGAGTTCGGACTCAGGCTGTTTACAAAGTCAGAGGAATCAAGGCGAAATGATGTGGTCGGCAAACTCCATCTCGATTCAACCCAGATTTTAAACAGCTTCTGAGGATTAACGCGGCTGGGACTGGTTGTGACCGTCGCCGAACTGGAACAATTCGCCGAACTCCTTTAGGTTAGTTGTCTTGTAACTCCTGAATAAAGGTGTTTGATTACTTCAAAAAGTACCCAGCCGCAGAAAATTCACGCAATGCCTGTATAGTTTTAAGAGCGCTAATCCAAAAAGCCGACTCCTGAAAACCACTTAACCGATCAGGGATGCTGATTGGCTGACCGGTTTGATCGTGTGGTGTTATCTCGAGTGCCTGCAAGAACGCTTCCTCGCAGTCACTGAGCGCTTTACCTTCACACAAACCAAATTCCAACCAAAAATTACCTTTCAATAGGTATTTTTGGTTACTTTATAAGACTCTTCCTCATATTCTGACATTGCCCGTTTCGAGTCCTATAGCTCTTTTTACTACGTAAGTCAGGATATATTGGTGGCTAAGGAGCAGTGGCGTTGATGACCCTGTTTGCCAGCATATCACGCAGGATGAACCTCATCTCGTTCGTGTGAACGGAGGATGAGTGGAGTAGCCCGCCACGTGCCTATCGCATTCTTTTTATATGGAAGAGCTTACTGGCTAATTTGCTTAACCAAAAGGACCCCTGTTTATCCTCCTGATGACCGATTGAGCTTGATGCATATGTCGACTATGGTAAAGGATGGATAGATAATTAATTAAACAGCGATGCAGACCAAAAAAGTATTAAGCGCCAAGACTTGCACCACATGTGTTACGAATACATCTATACCTGAGCTGTGCTGCTGTAAGATCATCGCTTTTAGCCCGCACCTCACTCCAACTGTGAGTAATTTCTTCTCTTAATATGTTTCCAACGCAAAGTACGACAGAAGCAAGCTACTGTTTAGATGGATGCTTATTCAAACATATATACCAAACAAGAAATTACTATCAATCAGAATGACTGCTACTGACTTACACTGCGACGTTTTTGCTGAATTGGCATGGGAGTCGGGTGTCAAGGCATAGGATGCTGGTGTCACCGTTAAAGGTGGCTGAGTAACTAAACAGTCAAAATCGAATCATATCGAATAGGAAATGAACCAATTATGCTGAGCCCTAACTTTAGGAAATGGTTATACCGTGGTCAACGACCGAACTGGATTGCCCGGATTATGAATCGCGCATGGGCTATGGTCGCCTCTTCTGGGATCACTTCCAACTTCGTGGAGACGTTGGAAGTGATCGGACGAAAGTCAGGGCGGATTTTCTCCCTGCCGGTGGTGATTGCTGTTGTCGATAGCCAGCGGTATTTGGTATCGATGCTGGGTGAAAATGTCCAATGGGTTCTCAATGTGCGTGCAGCCGGGGGAAAAGCAGTGATGCACAGCGGTAGGCGTACTGCGATTCAGCTCGAAGAAGTTCCGACTGATCAGCGCGCCCCGATTTTGAAGGCTTATCTAAAGCGTGCACCGGGAGCGCGAGCCCATGTGCCCGTGGACAAGGACGCGCCGCTGGTTGAATTCGAAAAGATTGCGGCAGACTATCCGGTCTTTCACGTCGTTTCTAATCTTGGACTTTAACCGGTATCAGTTGTAAGCAGCGTTACCAAGCGCATGATCCATGAAGTGTACGAAATGACCTAACAGTTTGACGAGCCGTTCATCGTGAATCATAGCAAATTTACCGGAGGACTTCGCACGGTTGATCCCGCTGGTGTGCGGCGGTTTGGCATTGATTGGCTTAGTGATGATTGGCGTGCGATTTGCTCATGGGGTGAGGCGCTACCCATCGTGGCAGATTTCCGAAAGGGTCTCCAGATCAAAAGGAAAATAATCATGTCTAGTGATAATACCAACGAACTGCATATCATCCTCGGCGCAGGTGCCGTTGGGATGGCACTCATGGACGCATTGGTCGAATGTGGGAAAAAAGTCCGCATCGTTAACCGAAGTGGTGTGAAAGCGCTGCCGAAAGGCGTGGAAAACTTACGTGGCGATGTGGCTTCACTCGATTTTGCGCGTAAGACGGCTGAAGGCGCTACCCATGTGTATGATGCGCTCGGCGCACCTTATGACCGGTGGGCTGAACTCTTTCCAGCGCTCCAGAAGGGTGCTATAGAGGCTGCCGCGACAGCCGGTGCCAAGCTCATCGTACTTGAAAACCTGTATATGTATGGCAACACGCATGGCAAACCGATGACCGAAGATATGCCCAATTCCGCCACCACAGTTAAAGGAATAGTACGCGCACAAATGTCGGAAGAACTGCTGGCGGCGCACCGCAGTGGCAAGATACGTGTCGCCATTATTCGTGCGTCCGATTTTATCGGGCCGCGTGCGGTCGAGGGTGGGTTGGGTGGACGGGTGATTTATCCGGCGCTTGAAGGTAAAGCCGCGTCTGTCATTGGCAATCCCGACATGCTGCACACCTATAGTTATGTTCCAGACGTGGCGAACGCGATGGTTACGTTAGGCGGAGCGGATAGCGCCCTAGGTCAAATTTGGCATGTCCCGAATGCGGAAACCATCACTACCCGCCAGTATATCGAGCTAATTTTCGCAAACATCGGCAAGCCCGTCAAAATCTCTGCCGCGCCGAAACCGATCTTATGGCTCATGGGTTTATTTAATCCCACGATCAATGCGGTGTACGAAATGACCTACCAGTTTGAAGAACCGTTCATTCTGGATAGCAGCAAGTTCGTTCGCACGTTCGACAACAGCGCAACGCCGATCAAGGCGGTTATAGCGGAAACCGTCGCTTGGTATCGCGCCAATCCAAAGCACAAATAGACAGCTATGACCAGCATCATTGTCATTATGTTCAATGACAATTGCATGGCACAGTACAGGGTTCGACCCATAGTCAGGTGAAGCAGATAGACGGAGGAGTGTATGAAAGCGATTGTGTACGAAAAATACGGACCACCTGAAGTGCTTCAGCTCAAAGAGGTTGCAAAGCCGATTCCGAAAGACAATGAAGGACTGATCAAAGTCCATGCGACCACAGTCACAGTTGGTGATATACGTATGCGTAGTTTCACTGTCCCCCGTGTGGAGTGGCTGTTCGCGCGGCTGTATCCGGGCATCTTCAAGCCGCGATGGGCGATTATGGGGATGGAGCTTGCCGAGGAAATTGAGGCAGTTGGCAAGGATGTCACCCGATTTAAGCCAAGTGACGCGGTTTTTGCTTCGACCTTCGCGGTGAAGTTTGGCGGCTATGCCGAGTACAAATGTCTGCCAGAAGATGGGGTGCTGGCAACAAAGCACAGCCGTAAATCCTTATTCACCTGCCGCCACAAAATTCATCGGAACCAGAAATTTTCATCTGAGTGATCCATGCACTTACGCTCCCTAATCTGCTTGATGCAGCATCAGTCAACCAGTTTCTATCGCCAATAATTAACATGAATCGATTAACTATATGAGGTTAGCTCGAATGAACAATACAACTACCCTGAAAGTGCTACGCACCATTGCCTTTGTAAGCTTTTTTGTTGGCCTTTCTGCCATTGTTTCAAGTAGTTGGATAGGTCTCATCCTCATGGTGGTGGGCATAATGCTTGGAGGTTTTACATATCGGCGCACGGGAAGGGTATAAGAGACGGTTTGAAAAAGAGTAAAGAAGAACTGATTCAAACTTTCTGTGCAAATAGATGACGCAGGTTGATAAGCAGCAAGAAGTTGCTGATTTAGTGCTGTGGCTGTGTCAGAAGGGGCATCGTTTGTCACAGGCAGCGATTATCTCGTGGACGGCGGGTATGTCGCACAATAGTTTGACATCCGACAGCGATCTCCTTCTACACGATAGTATTTCATAAGGTGACATTCGTTATGCCTAAATCTGTAACTATTTTGATTGCCGACGATCACGCCCTTGTCCGTAGGGGAGTGAAAGTTTTGCTTGAGGGCGAAGACCACTTTAAGGTCGTAGCTGAAGCTAGAAACGGCGAAGAAGCCATCGAAATGGCGCATACAAATCACCCAGATGTCGCCGTTCTCGACATTCGTATGCCGGGAATGTCCGGCATCGAAGCCTGTCGTCAGATCATCAGTTCAGGTGAGGGTTGCAAAGTCATTATGCTGACCGCTTATGCTGAAGATGAACTGCTTTTCGCAGCTATTCAGGCTGGAGCTGCTGGCTATGTTCTCAAACTCGTGGGTGGTGCTGAACTCATTCATGCGGTTGAACACGTCAGCAATGGTGAAGGGTTCATTGATTCGTCCATGATCGGGAGCGTTTTCGCAGAGGTGAACAAGGCTACTGGCGCACAACATGCGGCTCATTTTTCTATGCTCACCTCGCGAGAAATGCAGATACTCACACTGGTGAGCAAGGGTCAGACTAACAGACAAATTGGCAGCGTTCTCTATCTGGCTGAAGGCACGATACGAAACTACGTTAGTAGTGTGTTGACAAAGCTTATGGTCGCTAATCGGGCGGAAGCTGCGGCTTTTGCTGTCAAACACAGCATCGATCAGCTTGTCGCAACCTCTTGAAACTCTGGTAGACGCCGGTGGTGTCACGCAATAAATCTAATGTCATTGACTGAAAAGGAGAATAACCGATGAAGATGAGTCGACGAACCTTTCTGAAAACAGGCGGAGTATTGATTGTCGTGGTTGCAGGGGGCGGTGTGTATCGGGCAGCGGATCAGGGGGTATTTAGTTCGGGACAGGGACTCGCCTATGAACCGTGGAAGGATTGGCGCGATGCCACGACCAGTTCCGAACGCATTGTGGGTGCGGGCATTCTTGCTGCCAATCCTCACAACTCGCAACCCTGGCATTTTCGAATCAGTGAGCAGGCGGTTGACCTCTACGCCGACTACACACGCCAGATCGGGGTGATTGATCCCGTGCAGCGTGAGATGCACATCGGACTGGGCTGTGCGGTGGAGAATATGACCCTCGCGGCGCAGGCTGAAGGGTTCACCGTTGAGGTTAGCCTGTTACCCGACGGCACCGACCCGCAGCATGTGGCGCATCTGGCTTTGGCGGCGGGTCAATCTCAGGTTTCTGATCTGTACAATGCCATTCCCAACCGTCACACCAATCGCAGCCCGTATGATCTCACGAGGACTGTCGCACCTGATATGCTCGCTTCACTTGCAGCACTTTCTGATGACGATGCTGTGCAGGTGTTTTGGTATGCCGACGTAGCAGCAAAGGATAAATTTGGTACCTATGAACTCGCTGCTGCTGAAGCCTTGATCGCTGACGAACAACAGAGTATCGACAGTAATCACTGGTGGCGGCAAGGTTGGGCAGACTTACAAGCGCACCGCGATGGCATTACCATTGATGCACAATCGTTTGACAGCTTATTGGATATGGCCGCCAAAATGCTGCCTGACCAGTCGCGGCAGCAGGGTGACGCTGTCTTCGTCCAAAACACACGCGACATCTATATCTCGACTGCCTCGGCATTCGGACTGATCGCCGTCCATGACCAGAAGGATAATGTACAACGAATGCACGCGGGACAGTTGTGGCAGCGGATGCACCTCTGGGCAACTGTTCACGAACTGGGGATGCAGCCACTTAATCAAATGTGCGAACGCGCAGATCGGGAACGGCAGCAAAGAATAGACCCTGTTTTTGGTAGGGCCCTGCGCGACCTGACTGGTAGCGATGATTGGCAAGGGATTATGCCGTTCCGTCTGGGGTATCCGACTCGAACCGGGCTTGCCAGCCCCCGCCGATCTATTCAAGAAGTTCTACTGTAAAAGGAATGACAGATTATGAAAGCAAAATTTGGGATGTCGATGTTTATCAACATCGTCTGGTTATTCGTTGGCGGAATAACCGCCTTTTGGATTGGTGTGAATCAAACACCCTTTTTGATCGCCGGCATCAGTTTAGCCTTTGCGGAGAGAACGGCGTGATGCGGAAACGGGATCAATGAGAGATTCGATGGAGGAAACAATGTCCGAAAATGTTCAACATAACCGGTCATGGCTGTGGCTGACTGTGCCGATTGCTGTTCTGGTAATACTGATATCAGGAATAGGGCTTTTGGTTCCTGATTTTTACCGTGGTGCGCTTGCGTGGACGGTGCAGGCGGTCGCACAAGATTTTGTCGATTTGGTCATCGTTCTGCCTGTGCTGATTGTGAGTGGTCTACTTGCCTACCGCGGTTCGCAGCGTGGGCATCTCATATGGCTGGGTACGCTATCCTACCTTGTATACGACATGGTGATTTACGCTTTTGGGGTCTACTTCAACGCCTTGTTTCTCGTGTATGTCGCGGCGCTGGGCTGCTGCTTGTGGGCATTGATTGGCGGCATGGCAACGACCGACTGGCGCGAAATCAGGAACCGGTTTGTGACCAATACCCCCGTGAAGCTAGTCAGTGTGCTGCTGCTCATTCAGGTTGTCTTGTTCTATTTGACGTGGCTCAAAGAAGATGTTCCGGCGCTTCTCTCTGGAACCATTCCCGCGACGGTTATAGAAAGCGGGTTAGCGACCAATCCTGTCCATGTTCTGGATATGGCTGTCTTGCTTCCGGCGGTTGCGTTGTCAGCAATCTGGTTGTGGCGCAAGCAAACACTGGGCTATGGCTTAGCGGCGGTGGTACTCACAAACGTCATTTTTCAGTGCGTGGGCATTGCGGGGATTATGATCTTCTCATTGCGCGCTGGTTTACCGGCAGGCGCTGAACTTGTCATCGTGTTTGTTGTCCTCGCCATCGTTGACCTGGCTCTACTGGTGTGGCATCTGTCCCATATGAAGCCTTCAGTCGTGCTAAAGGTTGGGCAGGCAATTGTAGAGCCGTCAACGATTTGACCGACGCACACGAGATTTTATTACGTCCCAACTAATTTCATGGACACGAAAGGCTGATATGAAACGGACATCCTTTTTATCTAGCACTCTAAAAACCAGCCGTATTTTCCTAACCCTTGCCAGTATATCCACGATTTACCTTCGGTTCATCCGTCCGTGGCAACTACGGTGGGGAGCCACTGACAGCGAACTTGCTCGGCAGATGGCAGGTGATGAGGTTGTTAATTCGCCCTCGTTCAACGCCACACGCGCTGTGACTATTCAAGCCCGACCAGAGCATATTTTCCCGTGGATTGTGCAAATGGGCGTTACCCGTGCTGGCTGGTACAGCATCGACTTGCTCGACAATCTCGGCAAACCAAGCGCCGAAGTGATTCTGCCGGAATTTCAGAATCCCCATGCAGGTGATGTTATTCCGATGAGTCCCGACGGCAAAAGTGGGACGTATATCAAAGACTTTGTACCCAATCAGTGGATGCTGTGGGGGGACAAAGGTGGCGATAGTACCTGGGTTTGGGGTCTGTATCCTATCGATGAAATGCATACCCGCTTGATTACCCGGGTGCGTGTGAAATATCACTGGTTATCGCCGACGATTATCTTTTCAATGTTAGTTGAATTCACGGACATCATGATGATGCGTAAATGTATGCTGGGTATTCAACGCCGTGCACAACGGCTGGCAAAGGAGATTTAATGCTGCCGCTACTATCGATTGCTATTGTCATCATCCTAGGAATACACGGTCTGATCCACCTGATGGGTTTTGTAGCATACTGGCCGCTTAAAGAAATGCCGCAACTCGCCTATAAAACGGTATTTCTAGACGGGCGGCTGGAATTGGGGGCGAACCGTACACGTATTTATAGTGTGCTGTGGCTGCTAACCGCCATTGGTTTTGTTGCCGCTGCCATTGCACTAATCGCCGGATGGGGATGGGGGCAGCCGCTTTTGCTGGCTGTAACCCTGCTGTCGCTGGTCATCACAGCGCTGGATTGGACACCTGCCTTTCGCGGAGCGGTCATTGACCCAGTGATTCTGGTATTGCTGCTCATGGGTCCGCAGCTTGCCAGGATACTGCCTCAAATCGGCAGCTAGGTGAAATTCAGCAGCCTGCAAATTTCAGTTGTAAAGCTGTTCCTACCCATGTGAAAAGTTCCTTATGCGCGTGCTAGGGTGGAAAAGCAGTGGAATGATGACAATACCTGGGCAAACGGGGAGGTTGAGCAGGTCGTGTTCACTGTGGATGTGTCAGTGCGGTTTGCCCGGTTCGGCAGCGATATCCCTTAGCGGGAATTGTCTGTTCGAGCGGTTTCGGTAACGATAGGAAGCTGAGCTGGTCATCCCTGGTTTCACTGGAGCGCGCCACAATATAGAAGCCAACGTCTAGTATGAAAGATCATTTGATGCCACCAACACCCACAATCTATACCACCGAAGCCGGTGCACTGCTTGAAACCCTCATCGCTCTGCATGATACGGTACATCAGCGGGCCGAACAACTCCTTACAAGCTGGCAGCCTAAGCTTAAACGGACAGCTTTTGCCGATGGGGCGCGGAATCTGGCCCATTATCTGGCCCTGCGTGAAGACGACCTGCGCTCGTTGCAGATCAGCCTCATGCCCTGGGGTCTGGCTTCGATGGGTCATATTGAATCGGATGTCGAGGAGGGCTTGAACGCGATCATCGACACGCTCCAGTCGTTGCAGCAGGGCACACCACGCCCGCTGCCTGATTACGAGCGCTATTTCCGAGGTGAGCAGCAGCTTGTTTCAGAAACGCAGCATGTTCTGGGTCCGTCACCCACTAATCGCCGCGTGCACATCATGGTGACGCTGCCCTCGGAGGCAGCGGCTGATGGCGAACTGATCAATCAGCTGCTTGCGGCGGGGATGACCTGTGCGCGGATCAACTGTGCGCACGATGATGCTAAAGCGTGGGAGCGGATGATTGGCTTTATTCGTCAAGCCCAAATCACTCTGGGGCGTGAATGTCGTATCCTCATGGATCTGGCAGGACCAAAAGTTCGTACACAGCGTGTAAGCCCGAAGAAACATATCTTTCAACAGGATGAAACCCTGCTCCTGACCTATGGCGACGTAGAGAAGCACAACAAGGATTATCCCTATCAGGTTAGTTGCAGCCTGCCAGAAGTTGTCCGGCAGGTCGAAGTCGGACAGATGGTCTGGTTCGATGATGGCGCAATTGGCACAAAAGTAGAGCGCATCATCGCTGAAGGATTGGTGCTGACCATCACCGAGATTGGCAAAGTGGGCTGGAAGCTCAAGCCTGAAAAAGGCATCAACTTTCCCGATACAAGGCTTCACATTGAAGCGCTAACCGTCAAAGATCGCACCGATCTGGATTTTGTGGCGTACCATGCCGATATGATTGGCTATTCATTCGTGCAAAGTGCCGATGATGTCATTCTGCTCCAAGCAGAACTCAGCAAACGCCTTGGTGCGGACGCCTACAAAAAAGCGATAATTGCCAAAATCGAGACGCAGACCGCTGTCACCCAGCTTCCGGAGATTATTGTACAGGCGGCAGGTCAGCAGCCGCTGGGGGTGATGATTGCGCGTGGCGATCTGGCTGTAGAAATTGGGTTTGATCGACTTGCAGAAATTCAGGAAGAAATCTTATGGCTCTGTGAAGCCGCTCGCATCCCGGTGATCTGGGCGACCCAAGTCTTTGAAGGTCTCGTCAAAGAAGGGATGCCCTCTCGCGCGGAGGTCAGTGATGCTGCCATGTCGGAGCGGGCTGAGTGTGTCATGCTCAACAAAGGCGATTTTATCCTCAAAGGGGTGACAACCCTAGATAAGATTTTGACACGGATGGGCGACCATCAATTCAAGCGCATGGCGAATTTGCGTGCGCTGCACTCGTGGCAGTCGCTGCCTTAAAGTCAATCAGGAGGATACTGATGACCCAAACAACATCACAAAACAAACCGCCTCGCCTGTGGCGGATGTTCCTGAAGGTTCAAAATCCATTGATGAAGTGGATACTGCGCTCACCGTTTCACTTCGTAGTCAGCCGCGTGTACCTGCTCATCATCTTCACCGGGCGCAAAAGCGGCAGGGCCTATGTCACGCCTATCCAGTATTCACAGCAGGGCAACATGCTCTACATCATCACGAGCAAGGGCTATACCTGGTGGAAGAACCTGCACGGCGGTGCCGAGGTTCAAGTGTACATGCGTGGCAAAAGCTATCCGGGTCATGCCGAAATATCGACTGACCCGTCGATGATTAGCACCCTTCTGCAAAAGATCTATCCCGGACTGAGCAGCCAACAACGCACACGCTTTGCAGCGGGTAAGGTGGCAATCATGGTCGCGTTACAGGCAGAGAACGAAGGAGCGAGATGATGATTTTAGCGGCATTCTTCATCTGTATTTTCATCTTCATTTTAGGGCAAAAGTCGGGTGCGCAGGGTTATGCGTTTGACCCATTGCAGGCAGCATCGTTGGGAGGCATGGGAGCTTCAGTATCGTAGGGCAAAGCGTTTTGAATCAGGGAGGGGTTTATGAAGCAAATTACTAGGAATATCGATCTTAATGCCGCGCGCGATCTACTCGAACGGGTTCCACGGGCGTGTATCGCCTTTGCCCACGACGATGAGCCGTGGGCGCAGCCAGTCGCTCTCGTGTGGCATGATAATCGTTACCGGGTTGGTATCCCACAGACTGCTGATCTCCAACCAGACTCCGGTCAGGAGGTCGTGCTGCTCGTGGACGAAGGTATCTATTTCTTCGACCTACGTGCCATCTACATTAGAGGCCATGTGCAGCCTACTGAAGCTCCAACGAATGTACCATCTGGATACACATGGTTCGAACTGCTTCCACTCAAAACTGTCGCGTGGGATTACGGAACACTGCGTGAGGTGAACGATGAACGCTGATGATTCCGCAGTCCTCAATTTCATTCATCGGTCGATGGTTGCCCGCATTGCCACCCTATCCCATAATGGGCGACCGAGCATTACGCCGCTCTACTTTGTCTACGTGAATGGTCATATTTGGCTCGGCACAGCCGACTGGACGCTTGCCGCGCGCGAAGCCAAAGCCGATCCTCGCGTGAGTGTCCTTTTTCAGATCGAGCGAAATCCGAATGACCACCGAATTCTGCGAATCATGGGCAACGCCCATGTGCGAACGGACGCGAAAACAATGCGTTCCAGCAATATTCGGATGGCACTCAAGTATATCTTGACACCTGGCAGCATCCGCAACCGCTTGTCAAATCGAAGACTAGTACAGGCTGAGCGGCTCTATCATATGCAGAGCGCGGAGAAAGGACTGGCGTGCATTATTGACGTCATTCCGGAGCAAGCCGAGTTTCTCGACGACAATCAGCTACATTAAACCCTACACGACATAGTTTTTGAATCCATAGAGGCTGAATCCTATCAAGAACCAGTTTTGCTTAGGGTTAATTGCAACAACAAGCTGGATAAACATAATTACAGCTAACAGGAAATATTCATGTTTAGAAATCCTGATACCGTTATTAAAGCCAATCAACTTGTCAAGTATTGGGGAGTTTCATCAACGGAGGAGGCAAATAGATGAGACCCATTGAAACGCTGTTGTCACTTGGCAATATACTGACATTTTGCATTTTAGCGATTCCGCAGCTTCGCGCGATCTATTGGATGGGTTATCTGGCGCTCATCACGGTGCTCATTGCCGTCGCCCAGATGCTGGTGGAGGGTCCGCGCTGGCAAATGATCCCGGCTTATGGGCTGACCGTGCTGTTCTCTCTGGTCTGGCTGCTCCAGAATTTCGCACCGATGGGCGGCATCATCGGACAACTACTGACCAACCGCTTTGCCATTGGACTGTCGGTGGGTCTGGGCGTACTCGGGCTGGCAGTCGCCACCGCTCTGCCAATCATACTCCCCATATTTCGCTTCCCGCATCCAGGTGGGCCTTACCCAATCGGTACTGTGACTTATCATTGGGTGGATACCAGTCGTCACGAGATCTTCAGTGATGATCCGAATGCCCGTCGGGAGCTGATCGTGCAAATCTGGTATCCAGCCAGGGGAGACTCAGCATCCCCGCCTGCTCCCTATATGGAGGATGCTGACGCTGTTGCACCAGCGCTGGCGCGGCTGTTCCACTGGCCGGACTTCACCTTCGGGCACTTCAGATATGTCACTACAAATGCCGCTGCGTCCATACCCATGGCAACGGATAAGCCCGGCTACCCGGTGCTGATTTTCTTGACCGGGTTAAACGGCTTTCGCCAGTCGAATACCTTCCAAATTGAGGAACTGGTCTCATACGGCTACATCGTCGCGGCCATCGATCAGCCGTATGCTGTTGCGTTGGTGGCTTTCCCGGACGGACACCAGATAATCGGATGGACGAGAGACCAGATGCAACCTTTCATCCAACAGAGCCTCAGCCCGGTCGCAAACGCGCCCATGCTGAACGGTCAAGCTCTCGAAAATGGTGTCATTCCGTATTTCGCGCAAGATGTCAGCTTCACCCTCGATCAGCTCACTGCTCTGGACATAACTGACCCGAACGGTATTCTGACCGGTCGGCTCGACCTGAAGCGCGTGGGTACGTTCGGGATTTCGCTGGGTGCTATGGTTGCCAGTGAAGCCTGTCACATGGAACCACGTCTGGAGGCTTGCCTGATGATGGATGCCGCCATGCCTGCTGATGTGGTTCGGGCTGGATTGCGGCAGCCCAGTATGTGGATCACCCGCGATGCCGACTCGATGCGGCTCGAAAGACAGCGAGCGGGCGGCTGGACCGAGGCAGACATCACCCAGACCCTGACGACGATGCGGGCGGTATTCGAGAAGAGTGTGTCAGGAGCGGGCTACTATGTGCAGGTGCCCGGTATGTTCCATGTCAATTTTACCGATGCTCCGAACTATACGCCGCTTGCACCTCAGTTAGGTTATGCCGGGCCGATAGATACACAGCGGGCGTACAACATCGTCAACGCTTACTCGCTGGCGTTCTTCGACCAATATTTGGCGGGTCGCTCGTCAGCGCTGCTTGATGGGTCATCGAACCAGTACCCTGAAGTGCTTTTCGAAACTCGTCAGCCTTAATCTTCTGTACCAACATTCATAACAACATTACGTTAGCTATTTCTCAGGTAGCAACAGCAGCTTGCTTATGATTTCGCCGCATCTTCCACTCCTTGTGCAGGACTGCAAGGCGACGATGATCAACCAGTTTTCCGTTCCGATTTCAAGTTGAGGTGTAATCTCATGAACCAGAATCGTCCATTTCCGCCGCCAGTTGATGAGGAAGTCTCAAATCCAATCGCGGCACGGCGTAGGTCACCTCTGAAGTTCATCGTGTTTGTTTTCGCTCTTACTATTCCATTCTGGGTTATCGGTGCCGTGACTGGACTCCAGTTATTACCGGGTGTGCCAGTGGCGGCGCTCGCGGCCTGCTGCCCAATGCTGGCGGCAATGATTCTGGTCTACGGGGAGAACAAGACGGCGGGCATGACCGCGCTGTTGAAGCGATCGTTCGATTTTAGGCGGATCAAAGCGAAGGTCTGGTATGCGCCGATCCTGCTGTTGATGCCGGTGGTGAGCGGGTTGTCATTTGGCGTACTTCGCCTGACAGGAACGCCAGTTCCGGCCCCGCAGATCGCGTTTCTTCCGCTGCTAATCCTGTGCGTTGGGTCCTTCATCCTCGCTTTGGGCGAGGAATTGGGCTGGTCCGGCTACGCCATCGATCCGATGCAGGATCGCTGGGGCGCGCTCCGGGCCAGCCTCATCCTGGGATTGGTTTGGGCCGTTTGGCACTACGTAGCGTTGGTGCAAGCTGACCGTTCGGTGGCGTGGATCGCCTGGTGGTCACTCTACACCGTGACCCAACGCGTGATCATCGTCTGGCTCTACAACAACACCGGCAAAAGTGTCTTCGCCGCGGCGCTCTTCCACATGATGAGCAATGTCAGCTGGCAGTTGTTTCCAGTCAACGGCTCGTACTTTGATCCCCTCGTCACTGGCTTGATCCTGGCATTGGCGGTGGTCATCATCGTCGTCGTCTGGGAGCCGCGTACATTGGCTCGATATAGATACTTCGGATGAAGCAGGATATAACTTGTAGGTCATCATCAATCGTTGTTTGATGAAGTCGATTATTGAAGGAAAGGTTGTTCATAGTGACACCAGGTGAATCCATGTCCAATATTGAAACGCCATTTGACTTGCTTCATACACGCCAACAGCTTTGGACGGAAATTTAGCGCGAGTTGATTGTCTATTTATCTATAGCCTGCTACTTTAGAAAGAAGTTCCTGGTACCATTGTCACTTAAACGCCCTCCGAGGATGCTAAAAGAAAGTCTTTTCAAATGGTGATGAATTCAGATAGCCGAACTCAACGTGTTTTGTTACAAAACATTGCTCAAAAGGCAATGTTAGAGCGTGGTCTTCTGCCTGAGTTTCCTGCCGGGGTCCTTGCTGAACTTGACAGGATTCAGGCATCTAAAACAGCCGATAGTGAACCCCTTCATGATCTAAGGAAACTGCTGTGGGCTTCGATTGACAATGATGACTCGCGTGACCTCGATCAGCTTACAGTGGCCGAAATGATGCCCGAAGGAAAAGTAAAGATTCGAGTGGCTGTGGCGGATGTGGACTCATTGGTCAAAAAGGGATCGGCAATTGACGATCATGCCAGCCATAACACCACCTCAGTTTATACGGCTGCCCAAATATTCCCGATGCTGCCTGAAAAACTGTCTACTGACCTCACCTCCTTGAATTTCAATCAAGATCGTCAAGCGATTATCATTGAAATGGTTATTAACTCGGATGGATCAATTCAAGAATCGAATGTCTACCAAGCGGTTGTTCGGAATCATGCGAAGCTCGCCTATACCAGTGTGGCTGCTTGGTTGGACGGCAATAGTGCTATGCCTGAGGCTATCGCCACTGTGAATGGACTGGCTGAGAATCTACAGATGCAGGACAAAATCGCGCAAGGGATGAAGAACTTCCGCCATACTAAAGGTGCGCTCACTCTGGAAACGATTCAAGCAAAGCCCATATTTGATGGCGATCAAGTCAGCACGCTCGAAATTGAAGAGAAGAATCGCGCTAAGGAACTGATTGAAGAATTCATGGTCGCAGCTAACAGCGTGACTGCCCTCTATCTTTCCTCAAAAAACTTTCCATCAATCCGTCGGGTGGTACGCACACCCAAACGCTGGGAACGGATTGTCGAAATTGCGGCAGAACACGGGGTAAAACTGCCTGCTAACCCCGACTCCAAAGCACTGGAAGATTTTCTGACCAAGCAGAAAACTGCCGATACAATCCGATTTCCCGACTTATCGTTGGCGGTCATCAAACTTTTAGGAGCAGGCGAATATGTTGCCGAATTTCCGCACGCCACCGCCACCGGACACTTTGGTCTTGCTGTTAAAGATTACAGCCATTCAACAGCTCCTAATCGTCGTTACGCTGATTTGATTACACAACGCTTGTTAAAAGCTGCCATGAATAGAAAGCCTGTGCCCTATAGTAAAGATGAATTGGAACATCTGGCTGCTCATTGCACCCAACAAGAGGATGCAGCTAATAAAGTGGAGCGGCAGGTCGCCAAATCGGCTGCTGCCCTGCTCCTTCAGTCGCGAATTGGAGAGCAGTTCGAGAGTATTGTTACAGGAGCGTCGTCTAAAGGGACGTGGGTCCGGCTTCTCGACGTGCCGGTCGAAGGTAAATTGGTTCATGGCTTCGAGGGACTTGATGTGGGCGACTCGATTCGTGTGCAGTTGCTGGCGACCGATGTTGAACATGGATTTATTGATTTCAGCAAAGTTGTTAAGTCCCAGTAGTGATTGGAATAATTATGTGTAGCAACTAGTTATTTGCTGAACTCAAAATTTCGCTCAGCTATCTGATATAAATTAACCCCTATTAAGCGCGATAATGTGGTTTCAAATCGAATTGAAGTGAATGAAAAAGGATGGATGTGGGTCTGATATGGCAACAACCAATAAAGCGATATCCCCAACTAAAGGTCAATCTGACACCTCAGTCAATGGTATTCTAAAAGCCTACTGGAGTCAGAAGCCCGATGCTCTGATGAAAAGCCTTGCAAGTTCGTCGAATGGACTGAGTCAGGTAGATGCGGAGCGTAAACTCGCGCAGGTTGGTCATAATGTCCTGACAACCAAGAGTGAGGTTACAGCGCTTGGCTTATTCCTGAACCAATTTAAAAGCCCCATTATGCTGATCCTGATCTTTGCGATCATCGCCTCGGCACTGTTGGGCGATCTTGCTGATGCGGTGATTATTACATTGATTGTGTTGGGGAGTGCGGTGTTGAGCTTCATCCAAGAATACAGCGCTGGCACGGCTGCACAAAAGCTCAAACAGCAGATCACCATTCAAACTACGGTGCTGCGTGATAGTCAGCCCAAAACGATCCCAGCGGACGAAGTGGTGCCGGGTGACGTGGTACTGCTTCAAGCTGGCAGCCTGATCCCCGCCGATGGCGCAATCTTAGAAGCAAAAGATTTATTCGTGAGCCAAGCCGTACTCACCGGTGAAACGTTTCCAGTCGAAAAGACTGCCAGTCCTGTTCTTGTCGAGGCGAGCCTCAGCGCACGAACCAATACAGTCATTATGGGTACGAACGTTCGCAGCGGGAGCGGCACAGCCTTAATTGTAGAAACTGGGAAGTCAACCGCCTTCGGGCAAATTGCAGATCGGCTGCGTCTGCGACCTCCTGAAACCGAATTTGAACGTG
>JACDGI010000080.1:4155-17123 GCA_013821665.1 Anaerolineae bacterium | reverse complement strand
GCACTGTATTGGGGAGCACCGAGGCGAACTGCGTGCCATCCGGCCCTGTGAGCGGCGGTATCGCGTCGTAGTCGTAGCAGTACGGTGTCGTATCTGCGGCACCGAAGCAGTTCACAAAGATGTGCGGGTGCATTCCGGCGCCCGCGCTGAGCATCTCAGCATTGGCGTTGTTGCCTTCCGCGCTGTAGGCGTCGGCGTTATTGGTGAAGGCGGTTTCGTCGAGCACGCCCGCATCATACAGGCTCTTGATGTAGGTCAGACCGTCTTTCCATGCCTGTGTAGTTGCGACGGTTTCCACCTTACCCTCGTTCACGATCAGGAAGGTGCGGTCGTCGTCATAGGTGAATGCATCCATCAGATAGGGAATGGGTCGCGTGCCATAGTCCATCGTCGCGCCGCCCAAAACTTCATCGGCCTCGCCGTTACCATTCGCATCCTTTTCCCTGAACGCAATTAGCATGTTCTTGAAATCTTCAGTCGTCACCGGCGTGGGGATGTTCAGTGCCTTCAGCCACTTGGTGTTGACCCACATCTTGTTAGCGTAGGAGCAGTGGTAGCACTGAATGAACTGCGGTATTCCCCAAATAGTGCCATCCGGAGCTGTAGCAAACGCTTTGAAATCAGGGAATTTTTCCAGTGCCGCCTTGATGTTAGGCGCGTACTGATCGATCAGGTCGTTGAGTGGGAGGATCACGCCCTGTGAACCATACTTGAGCAGGTCAATCTGCGAAAACTGATCGACCCAGGGAACTAGCATAAAGACATCAGGATAGTCACCGCTGGCGAGCGCGAGGTTGCGCTTCTCTGAGGCATCTGTGTTGTCATAAGTGGTGGTTGTCCAATTGAACTTTACGTTGAACATTTTCTCAAGCGAAGTCGAGAAGGCGTTGGTCGCCAAATCTCGTGTAGCAGCCTGAGGGGAGAAAATGTTAATGGTGATGGGTTCCGACTGTGCTGAAGTCGGCATAATCACGAGGAGCATTGTGAGTACAGAAAGGAAAAAAACAAACAGAACCTTTTTCATTATCCTCTACTACCTTTCTTGATCAAAATCGGAAAATTTTGAGGGAAACGGAATGTCGGCAGTTTAACAAGCTACTGAATAACTTCTGTTACGCTCCTTTCGCTTGGATAGGGTAAGCTTACCATCACAGATGAATAATATTGATCGCGCCATCAAACGGGCTACCCTTTGATAGACCCGATCAATATCCCCTTGACAAAGTAGCGCTGGACAAACGGATAAATCAGCATCACTGGGACACTGCCGACTACAACCAAACAATACTTCAACAGGTCAGCCAGTTGCCGTCGCTGCGCCATTGCAGCGGCATCCATTGAACCGCTAGCGGTCGTATTGAGAATCAGGATATTGCGCAAGACGATTTGCAACGGTTGGAGATCGGATGACTTTAAGTAGATCAAGGCATCAAAGTAGCCATTCCACTGCGAGACGGCATACATCAGGGCCAACACGGCGATGATCGGCTTGGAAAGCGGCAATACCACCGCCCACAGGAATTGCAGGTCATTACAACCGTCCAATTCAGCAGCCTCGACCAATTCGTCTGGTATAGTCGCGCGGAAGAAAGTGCGCGCGATGATTACCTGAAAGGCCGCGATCGCCTGCGGAATCAGCAGTGCCCAGCGCGTATCGATCATGCCGAGCTGCTTCACCACCAGATAGGTCGGGATCAGACCGCCCGAAAAAATCAGGGTAAAGGTGATCATAAACATCAGGAAATTTGAACCGTACAAATCGCGCCGGGATAGCGGATAGGCCACAAAGACTGTGAGTACAACGCTGATAAAAGTGCCAACCACTGTATAGAAAAGTGAGTTCAGATAGCCCGTGACGATTTGCGGGTTCTGAAATGTGACTTGGTAGCCGCGCAATGAAAAATTGACGGGATAGAGCCAGACTTTGCCCGCTGTAACCGCGTTCGGGTCACTGAAAGAAGCACTGACAATGTAAATTACCGGGTACAACACGGCCAGAAGAACAAGTACCAGAAATAAATAGACAAAAAACATGAACACCCGTTCGCCGAACGAATCACGGATGCGGGTAGACCGTGTCAAAGCGTTTTGTCTAATCATGAGCGCGCTT
This sequence comes from Anaerolineae bacterium, assembly GCA_013821665.1. Lineage (GTDB taxonomy): Bacteria > Chloroflexota > Anaerolineae > Aggregatilineales > Phototrophicaceae > CFX2. The sequence continues at coordinate 15,013 of JACDGI010000080.1, read as the reverse complement.
CTTTCCTAATTACCACAAACCGGCGCCGGAATCGGAGAATCGTTTGGCTAAGCTGTTCACGAGCACCAGCAAGATCATGCCAATCACTGAGTTGAACAGACCGACCGCTGTAGCGAAACTGTAATTCGCGTTGAGCAGCCCGATCTTATAGACATAGGTCGAAATGACCTCGGAGGTCGCTAGGTTGAGGGGATTTTGTAAAAGAAAAATCTTCTCGAAGCTAACCGAGAGTAGACTCCCCACATTCAGGATCAGGATGACCAGAATCACCGGCATAATACCTGGCAAGTCAACGTGGCGGATTTTCTGCAGGCGTGAGGCACCGTCTACTTTGGCGGCATCGTGCAGTTGAGGGTCGATACCAGACAGCGCCGCCAGATAGATGACGGCGGCGTAACCGCTAAACTGCCATACCCCAGACCAGGCAAAAATGCCCGCAAAGAGGGCCGGAACGCCTAAGAAGTTAATTGGTTTCAGACCAAGCGCCTCCAAGCCAAGATTGACAGCACCCAAGCGAGGCGAAAGCAGCAATATCAGCATGGAAACGATGATCACCGTTGAGATGAAATAGGGTGCATAGGTGACCAGTTGCGTGAAGCGCCGGAAGAATCCGTCGCGGATTTCATTGAGGCAGATGGCTAAAATAATCGGAATAGGAAAACCGACGACCAGCGCATACAAACTAATGGCGAGTGTATTTTTGATCAGGGTCCAGAAGACTGGATTCTCAAAAAATAAGTTGAAATATTTGAGCCCCACCCATGGGCTGCCCCAAATCCCCTGGACAACGTTGTACTCTTTAAAAGCGATAACCGCATTGGCGATGGGAATATATTTGAACACAAAGAAATACAGCAAAGCCGGAACCATAACGAGATACAACTGCCAGTGACGGCGGAAACTTTTTTTCGCCTTGTACCACTGCGACGTACTTTGCGGATTGGCTAATAACGATTGCTTTTGCCCATCTTCCACGCCGGAAGATGGGTATCCTCTGCCAGTTTGTGGCCGAAAAATGCGCATAAGTCGGAAGCCTTCTCAACAAATGATTAATTTGACATTAAATTTTTGCCGTGGCGACGGACAATTACTCCTTTTTTTATGTTGATTAAATAAAATATGTCCGAATAACGAAATTTTCAAGATGGCTTTGGTTGCCTTTTCGCGTTACACTTCCATCTTTAAGTAGTATGGTAAGCTTACCATGCAGCATACTGTACCATCAAAATAGATATTGTCAACAAAAATCATTGTTACAATTGGAGACGCGCAGTTTTAAGTTTGCCTAATTTGAGGCAAAACAGGTTAGGTAATTAAGGGAGTTATATCAATGTCTGCCATCCATGAGGTAGCAAAACGGGCAGGTGTTGCACCGATCACCGTGTCACGGGTGGTCAACAACAACGGCTATGTCAGCGGGGAAACACGCGGCCGGGTCGAGGTAGCAATTCGGGAACTAAACTATATTCCCAATGCCTTGGGTGCAAGTCTGCGTTCCAAACAAACAAAGACACTGGCTCTCGTTTTACCTCATATTACCGATAAGTTCTTTGGGGCAATTGCACAGGGGGCTGAAGATGCAGCCAATCGATTAGGGTATCACATAATTCTAGGCAATACGGACGGTTCGGAAACTAAATTGGAGGATTATCTCTTATTTCTGGCAAAGAAACAGGTGGACGGCTTTATATTCGTTCCCACATCCCAACATATCCCCAAGTTTTTCTTGAAACACAAAATCCCTTTTGTGACACTCGACCGGGAAGCAATCGAAGATCAAGTAGATTCTGTACGAGCAGATTCTGTAGGAGGAGCATTCCAACTGACGAAACACTTGCTCGAACTGGGACACCGACACATTGCGGTTATCACTGGCCCAGAGGATCACTCAACCGCCTATGATCGTGCAGCAGGCGCAATTCAAGCTTTCAAGGAAGCCGGATTGGGTGATCAACCACAAATATACTGGGGTAATCATAGTCGAGCCGCTGGATACGAGTACACAAAACAGGCACTTGCGACGGTACCGCGCCCCACGGCCATCTTTGCGGCTACTGATGGACTCCTTATTGGCACAATACTCGCACTTCGTGAAGCAAACCTGCGAATACCAGAAGATATGTCGGTGGTAGCGTTTGACGATGTCCCCTATTCGCCTTTGGTGGATCCATTCTTTACCGTTGCTATCCAACCCACTTATGAGATGGGACGACAGGCCGTCGAGCTGCTGGTGGCGCGCCTAGCAAAGGAAGGTCCGGACGAGTTCCGTGACATTATACTGCCCGTAGAGGTTATCGTGCGGAACTCTACCTCTGTGCCTGCCGAGATCTAGGATTGGAGCTACCTAACCAAACGGCAAACGAAATTTGCCCCGCACCGTTGAGCGCACTGAACGACAAGTTAGAGGAGAATTTATGACCCCTTTAGACACTACATCACCTCTCACCCTCTGGTATCGCCAACCCGCAAACAAATGGGTAGAAGCCCTCCCCCTCGGTAACGGCAGGTTAGGCGCGATGGTGTTTGGTGGTGTTCAACAAGAACGCATTCAACTTAACGAGGATACACTGTGGTCTGGCGGTCCCAAAGATTGGAATAACCCAGATGCTAAAGCGGTGCTTCCTGAAGTACGGCGCGCAATTGCGGATAAGGATTATGTGAAGGCCGATAAATTGTGCCAGAAAATGCAAGGGACTTTTAACCAATCGTATCTGCCAATGGGTGACTTATATCTCGATTTCTCTCAAACAGAAGAATACAGCAACTACTATCGGGACTTGTCTCTGAATCAGGGGCTAGCAACTACACGCTACATAGCGAATGGAGCTACATATAGCCGCGAGATTTTTGCTAGTTTTCCTGATCAGGTTATCGTCGTGCGCCTCACATGCGATCAACCGGGACGTTTGTCATTCACAGCTCAACTAAATAGTTTGCTGCGGTATACCACTGACAACAATGGCGATACATTAATTCTAAAAGGCAAATGTCCAGCACATGTCGAGCCAAGTTATCGTGGTGAGATGGCCAACGCGATTGTCTATAACGATCGTGAAGGAATGACTTACGAGATACATCTTCGCACCATCACTGAAGGCGGAACGGTGACAGTCGATAAAGACTCTATTCGTGTTTCTAATGCAGATACGGTGACGCTGTTTATTTCGGCTGCGACCAGTTTCAACGGATTTGATAAATCGCCAGCCCGGGAGGGGCGAAACCCTGCCGAGGACGCAGCCAATTATTTGAATGCAGCAGCGAACCAACCTTATGAAATCCTTCTCCAACGCCATATTGAAGACCATCAGCGCCTTTTCAAGCGTGTAGAATTTAAACTCGATCGTGAACTTGTAGATGCTTTGCCGATTGATGAGCGTTTGCGGCGTTATGCATCGCAAGATGATACACATCTCGAGACGCTCCTGTTTCAATATGGGCGTTATTTGCTAATTGCCAGTTCACGCCCCGGCACGCAGCCAGCGAATTTGCAGGGAATCTGGAATGAAGCAGTCCGCCCACCTTGGAGTTCCAATTGGACGATCAATATCAATACGCAGATGAACTATTGGCTCGCGGAAACTACCAATCTGAGTGAATGCCACGAACCTCTTTTCGATCTTATCAAAGGACTGAGCATTACAGGTCGCAAGACATCTGAAATCAATTATGGTGCGCGCGGGTGGGTGGCACATCACAACGCTGATCTATGGCGACAAAGCGCACCAACTGGTGATTTCGGGAGTGGCAACCCGGTCTGGGCGAATTGGGCCATGGGCGGTGCGTGGCTCTGCCAGCATCTTTGGGAACATTTCGCCTTTACTGGAGATATTTCATTTTTGAGGGACTATGCCTGCCCGATTATGAAGGGTGCGGCAGAATTCTGCTTGGATTGGCTGATTGAAGATGAGAATGGGTATTTGGTTACAGAACCCTCGACGTCACCGGAACAGATGTTCAAAACACCCGATGGCCGCAGCGCTGCAGTGACAAAAGCTGCAACCATGGATATGGCTGTGATTTGGGATTTATTTACCCATTATATTGCGACTTCTGAAATATTAGGAATTGATACGGATTTTGCTGATCAACTTCGATCTGCCCAGAAACGTCTACTGCCATATCAGATTGGCGCTCGTGGTCAGCTTCAGGAGTGGGCGGAGGATCTTCAAGAAGATGAAGTCCAGCACCGCCATATTTCACATATCTTTGGACTGCATCCCGGAGCGCAAATTACGCCGCATACAACTCCCGAGCTTATCAATGCTGTCCGGCAAACGCTTGAAATTCGTGGCGATGTCGGTACAGGTTGGTCTCTCGCGTGGAAAATCAACATGTGGGCCCGTTTGCGGGACGGAAACCGCGCGCATCTTTTCATCAAACGGCTTCTCACATTGGTAGAAGACACAGATGTGGAGATGTACAACTCAGGCGGTGTATATCTCAATCTTTTTGACGCGCACCCGCCATTTCAAATTGACGGCAATTTCGGGTATACGGCAGGAGTCGCTGAAATGTTGTTGCAAAGTCATAGCAATGTAATTGACCTGCTACCTGCTTTGCCCGCAGCTTGGCAGAGCGGAACGATAAGTGGCTTAAGGGCTCGCGGCGGATTTGAGATTGATCTGGCTTGGGAACATGAACATCTGGTGCGGGCGGACATTAAATCCCTGAATGGGAACCGTTGCCGCGTACGTACCGAGGGAAGATTCATCATTCAATCGGATCAGGGAGATCTTGTTCAGCAAACTGAGTCGAGTGGGGTAATTGAATTTGAAACTACACAGAGTAGGGTTTACACCTTAATACAGGCCAAAATCGAAACCTAGTCGAAGCAAATCGTTATGGTCACGAGCGCATGAAAATCAGCCTAGAAGCTACGACACAACAAATTGCGCTGATACTTTTCATATTTTTGTCATCTCATTATCCGCCATTTAATCTACTTTAGAAGGGAACTATCCACTTGGTTTGTCCTCGCTTGTCGAATGACAATGGCTCGGCTTACATTTCAGTGGGCTTGACCAATTGTCTGGCTGAGTACGGCATTCAGCATACAAACGGGGCACCGTATTAAGGCAAAATTGAGCGCTACCGCCATTCAATTAAGAATGTGATTTGTCTGTATTGTCACTACTTTCCGCAGCAACGTCTCAGCCAGTGAGACAACTAGGATTACCCCGATAATATGACGTGAAGATGAATCGCTTTATGTCTTCAAAACTTTGGAACATCTAGGTCGCAAACTTACGAGAGGGTAATGAATCGATATTAACTGTTAGAGGAAGAAAGTGTATTAAATGTACTTTCAAATACAGTACAATATAATTGTTGCGAACGGGTCGCCGCACGTATCCTAGATATTTCAAAGTTGAATTTGCCTTCGACAGAGCAAGGTACCACGCTCAACCTCGTCCTATCGATCCTACAAAAGTAGAACTTCAAGCACAAGTCATTGAATTGCGTTCAAGAGGATGGAGTTTTCCAGCTATCGCAAAACACCTAGATATTAGTTTTGGAACAGCGTGGAATATGGTCAAACGAAAAAGCTAAAGACTTAGTATCTATCCGTAAACCCAATTGGGGTTGAAAAAGATGACATATCTGCAAGAGGTTGAAGTCGCCAAACACCAATCCGAGCGGATATATCATGAACGAAAAGCTTACCAAGAAACCGAAAAATGTCGATTACATTCACATTCCACGCCCATTGTGGTGCCGCCTCCGTCGCTTGCTGCCCAAGCCCAAACCGCATCTGCGCGGCGGCAGACCACCAGCAGATAACCGAGCGGTTATGAACGGAATTTGGTAGGTGTTGTGGACGGGCTGTCAGTGGAAAGCCATTCAGCGCGACTGGTTTGGCGTGTGCAGCAGCGTCTTGCATGAACGCTTTCAGGAATGGCAACGCAGCGGCATCTTCCTGAAGTTGCCGCTGATGGTACGCTTCTACGCGCGGCAGCGTGGCATTCAATGGTTGTTTCAAGCCATTGATAGCAAGAGTTGCCCTGCTCCACTGGGGGTGAAGCCAGCGGCAAAAGTCCGGTCGATCGGGGCAAACGGGGGAGCAAAGTGCATGTGTTGGTTGACCAGCGGGGTGCACCGTTGTCGCTTCACATTACCGGAGCCAATGTCCATGATAAGTGGCTGGCGGACGAGTTGATTGTGTCGATCGTCGTGCCGCGTCCCGATCCTGCGATGGTGGAGCAGCATATCTGCCTGGACAAAGGCTATAATTTCCCTGATGTCCACCGGTTTGTCGAACTGGAACGCTGTCGGGTTCATATCAAGCACCGTCGTCGCGGGGAACCCGTCGTGGAGGCGTGTCCTGTACCAGGAGAAACCAATATCCCGCTCGCCGCTGGGTCGTTGAGCGTACCCTCGGTTGGTTCACCAAGCGTCACAGTATTCGGGTACATTGGTGCAAGAAAGCCGATAACTGGTTGGGATTCCTTCAACTCGCTTGCTTCCACATTCTCATGGACATGACCGTTTACGGATAGATACTAATCAGCGATTCGCCCAGTTATCAATGCGCGATCGAAGATTGAGAATACTCTTCGGTGATTAATTCTTCAGCAACGACAATTTTAGTATCCCAAGGCGCGAGCGTAAATGTACTGTTCTCGTTAATTGCCGTAGTAGTAAATAAATCAGTACCGGTGAGGGATATTGATTCAACTTGTTGCGGTTTGTCAGACCAATTTGCAAAGAACCATAATCGTTTTCCATCGCGGGCTATTGCCGAGTTTGCACGGATGGATGCGGGGAGATTTGTGAAATTGAGATGCACACCTGCTTGCTTAGTCACCCATAGGGCTAAATTAGCGGCAAAGGCGGGATCAGGCAGTGTGCCACAGTAGGTAACACGGCCCGATCCAAACGCATGCGTTATGACAGCCGGGAACTGCCCAAAATGGGGATGGTCGTAGTATGCTAACGGCGTTGCGCCTTCCAAAATTAATCCGTCTGCCCAGCCAAGTACTTGGGCATTTTCAGGAAGCACAAAATCATTGCTGGCGGCTCTCACGTGTAATGGAGCAGCCAGATTCGAATATTCCTGATAGCTTGCTCCAATAGCTTTTCGCAGAATGCCGGGTGCACGATGCCAACGTATGCGCGCAAACTCGTCAGCATAACCGCTGCGAAAGCCTAGCAATAAATGACCGCCATTTTCAGTATAGCTCACCAAGCGTTGGAGCAACGCATCATCAGCGATATACAGTGTAGGCACTACAACGAGCGGATAATCCTCAAACTTTTGCTCGGCATCGAGGATGACGGCCTGAGTTCGTGCATCGAAAAAACCTCGATAGAATGTATCGAAGATGCGCCCATATGCAGCCCGATCAGGCAGGTTTGACCCCACTTGAGCAAGAGGTGGCATGAACTCAAAGGCGTACTTGCTGTCTTGTGAGTAGACAAAGGCGACATCAGCATCAGGGCGCAGATCGGTCAACAATGTGTCGTGATCACGGAGTTCGGTTGCTGTGCGTTGAAACTCTGCGTAGATGCGACCCGGTTCAAGATCGTGATTCAGAATGCCGCCCCAGTAGGTTTCTGCTCCATAGTGAAGTGTGTGCCAGTGCCAGTATTCAACCATGTTCGCGCCGCGCGAAATATGAGCGTAGACAGCCTGTCGAAGCTGCCCATCATAGCCGGGATAGTTGCAATGTGAACCGCCAATGGAAGTGGCATCGAGTTCGGTTACAAGGTAGTTCTTTTGTTTAGCGCCGCGTGCAAAATCGGCGTTGAGAAACAGACGATAGACCTGTGATTGGTTGCCCTGTATATTCATCCATTCGGGCGCACCGTAAGCAAGAGCCTTACCCTCCGTCAAATCAAGGGCATCTTGCGTTGGATGATACGGATTGATTGCTACCACATCTAGTGCCTGAGCAATATCATAAACATCGGCATCAGCATGACCATGTAAGGATACAAAACATTGTGTCACGAACTGATCGGGGCGGGCGTACTCACGGACAATGCGTGCTTGCCAACTCAACAAATCAGTCACAAGTGAGGCGTGAAACCGTCGCCATTCCAGATCATAGCCGGGGTTTGTGTTTCCATCGGGCGTCCATAAATCTGCCCAATCTTCGAGCCGATGCGACCAATAGGTTAATCCCCAAATCTCGTTTAGCTGCTCGACGCTGCCAAATTTTGCTTTCAGATGATCAATAAATTTCTGGAATACGTCAGGGTTATGAAGCAAGCCACTGCTGGTTTCGTTGTCAACCTGATAGCCGATAATCGCGGGATGTAGGGCATAACGGCTGGCTAATTGGCGTATGATACGTTCAGCGTAATAGCGAAACGCTGGGTGTGTGTGATTCATGTTTTGTCGAGCACCATAGTAGTTAATATTGCCGTGTTCATACTGAGCCATTAAGTCGGGATGTTTGCGGTGCATCCAAGTTGGGATGGCGTAAGTCGGTGTCCCTAAGATAACCTTGATTTCCGCCTTGTGCAGGACATCAATGACGCGATCCATCCACGCGAACTCAAACACGCCATCCTGCGGTTCCCAACTGGCCCAGGTGGATTCGCCGAGTCGAACCACTGTCAATCCGGCTTGTTGCATCAGTTGGATGTCTTCAGCCAGCCGTTCGTAGGGCTGGTATTCATGATAATATGCAGCACCGTAGAGCATTGTTTGTCCTATTCTAATGACAGCGTGAAGCTGTTTCGTTGTTAGTTGACTTACCTGATGCAAACAGATTGTTTCAAAAAGGCCATCGGGCTTTCCACAAGAGGTAAAGGACTATCAAATACAAATCTAACCACAATTGATTTGCACTAGCCCTTAATACTCGCTGCCGTCAAACCAGCTATATATTGTTTCTGTACCGAGACGAAAACTAAGATGACAGGAATTGTGATCAACGTTGCGGCTGCCATCGTCGCGCCGATTGGCGGTTCGCTCCCTGTCGTTATACCCCCCATAATTGTCGCCAGACCCACTGGCAATGTCATATACTCACGTGTGCGCAAGACAGTCAAAGGCCATAGGTAACTGTTCCATGATCCTAGGAATGTTAGAACGGCCAATGCAGCTAATGCCGGACGCGCCAGCGGAAGCATAATTCGCCAGTAAATAGTGAATTCCGTTGCTCCATCAATGCGTGCAGATTCCATCAATTCGCTGGGAATACTATACATAAACTGTCGCATCAAAAAAATGCCAACGGCAGGTGCCATAAATGGAATAATGAGCGACAGATAGCCATTCGTCCATTTGAGCTGGCTCATCAAAATAAAGAGCGGAATGAGGATTAACTGGAATGGCACCATGGTTGAGCCAATCATAATAAAGAATAGCAACCCTTTGCCACGAAAACGATACTTGGCAAACCCAAAACCCGCCAGCGATGTAAAAAACAATACAGTAATGGTGCAGGCTAACGCAATGACTAAGCTATTTATATACCACGTTCCGAACGGCCAATCTGTGAATAATCGCGCATAATTGGTAAACGTAAAACCATTAGGGATGAGCATAGGTGGGAATTGATAGATCTCGGTGGTCTGTTTAAATGACGCAGAGATCATCCACACCAGTGGATACGCAATGATGACGCCAAACACGGCTACCACAATATTGATAGCAACCGTAGCGATACGGCGTGTTGTCTTCATGTCACTCATAGTTAATCAGTCTCGAATCCCCGGAATACCCGGAATTGGATCAACGACAGTATGAAGATCACTACGAATAGGAATAAGCCAACGGCGGACGCGAAACCAAATGAGAGATTAGTAATACCCTGCGTATAGAGGTACTGAACAAGGCTCAAGGAAGCGTTGGATGGGCCTCCAGCCGTCAAAATTTGTGGGTCATCGAAGATTTGCATAGACCCAATGAGCACGATGACAGACACAAACAGTAATACTGGACGCAATAGTGGTAGTGTAATATAGTAAAAACGCTCCAATATATTTGCACCGTCAATACTTGCTGCTTCGTGTAGTTCCTCAGGAATAGATTGCAGGCCTGCCAGGAAATAGACCGCAAGCAGTCCTGTCCAGCGCCAGATGACTACAACCAGTACAGCAACCTTAGCTGCCGCAAAATCGCCCAACCAATTAATGGGCGCACCCCCCAACGCCATAATCAAACCGTTAAACGTGCCGAAGTCCCTGTTATAGAGCATTCTGAAAACAAGCGATATTGCCACTGTCGATGTCACAATTGGCGCAAAATATACAACACGCCATAGGACGCGAAATTTAAGCAGTTTAGAGTTAAGTGCCAGCGCTTCAAGAAGCGCCAAAGGCACAATGATAAACAAGCTAGTCAATGCATAGAACATCGTATTATGAAGCGCTGCCCAGAAAACAGGGTCTTTAAAGAGATGATCGTAGTTTCTTAACCCAAAGAATACTGGAGTGTCAAGCGCTCCCCATTTGTATAGGCTTAATACCAGCGCAAAAAGAGTTGGAAACAGAAAGAAGATCGCAAATAAAATATAAAATGGCGAGATGAAAAAATATGGCGCGTAACGACCTTGGGGTTTACGTGCACTCGCTAGAGTGGATTGCGCCGCATCTATTGTTGACATTTATACCTCCAACCCAGTTGGCGATAGTACATAGGGCAAGGCGCAATCCTCACCCTATGTACAAATATATTGTTGAAAGACTAGCTGCCGAAATCTATTGCGTCTTGCGTAGTCTTGACGATGTTGTCTACGAATTGCTCGGGCGTGATTTGGCCTGAGAACAGCAACGGCAGATTATCGCCAGCAGCTTTCGCATAATCAGCGCGAAATGGACTCTGATACCAACCGGGTACATCATCAGCCACTTGACCATAGATCTCACCGAGTTTTTGACCGCCAAAGAATGGATCAGCAACGTC
>JACDGI010000080.1:0-4145 GCA_013821665.1 Anaerolineae bacterium | reverse complement strand
ACGCGGGGATCCATGTAGGCGGCAGGCATCCATGGGAAGTTATTGATAGCCTGGAACTTCAGTACTTGGCTTTCGACACCTAAATACGCGAATGCCAGAAATTCTTTCGCCAGATCAATATTCGGTGACTGGTTGGAGATGGCCCAGCCTGTGCCACCCCAGGTCAGAGTCTTGTGACCGCCAGCGGCCCACACGGGTGGAAGCGCAACGGCCCACTTTCCAGACATATCCTTAACTGCAGGTTCCAGAAACGCGGGTGCCCACCAATCGGGCATCACGGTTCCTGCCAGTTTACCAGCTTCATAGGCGGCAGGGATGGTTGCGCCTGACCACACATCGGCGTTCTGTACCACCGTAAAGGTTCCGTTCTTTACGGCCTTCTGGATGAAGGTTGCAACTTCGATAGCCAACGGACGGTTAGTATCATCGCCAAGGACAAACTTTGCATCCTTGTCAAAGATTGCGCCACCACGTTGGTTGAGCATTGTCATGAAGAAACTATCATTATCGGTGGCGAAGTTCTGTGCGATACCCTTCGGCCCAAGTTTGTCGCCAGCGGCCAGCATATCTTCCCAGGTTTTGGGTATTTCGATGCCGTTATCTTTGTAGATTTTCGGTTGATAGTAGAACACGGTAGCGGCTAATTGACTCTCAATTGCGTACAACTTGCCGTTATAGGTATAGATTGCCATACGGCCTTGAGCGTATTCTTTGGGATCTTTTATGAGATCGGTGAGATCGACGAAATACTTCTCGATGGCCCCGTTCTTCATAAAATTAGGGAAGGTGCCCTGTTCGATACCCAGTAAATCGGGAGGGGTTTCACCAGCGGCGATTCCTTGAAGCACGGCGTTACCAGCGTCTGGATTGACCACAAAATCCCAGGTAAATTTGATGTCAGGATGCAGTTTCTCGAATTCGGCAGTACGGGTTTTGAAATAATCGATGTAAAGCTGATCGTGGGTCCAGAAGCTGAGTTTGACTTCTTTTTTTTGTGCCAGTACAGGAATGGCAGATAAAGATGTCAGCATCATTAAGCCGACGACAAACAAGCTGATTAGTTTAACTTTCTTCACTATATTCTCTCCTCGATTTTTCTGTATACATCCATTTCCATACACAACTAATACAAGGCGGAGACCTAAACATCCATCCCTCCTTTCTCTACAAACCACTTAAAACGAGAACTTAGCAATTAACACGACCACAATGTAGTCAACACGAGTTGATGATAAATTGAAGTTCACAAGAAGTCAACATTCTGATCTTAATGAGCAGACTGAAGCGAACACATTAGACTGAGTAATAAATTCGAATGGGTCAATCGCAAATTAGCGAGTTAAACGTGGGGTACTTAAGGGGGCTTTTCTTTGTCAACGACTATTTTAGTCAGAAGTTAGAGACAGGTCGCTATCAGGGATGGTCTTCATGATTGGGCCGCTGCTATTGCGTATAATCAAATGTGTAGGGACTGTGATCATAAATTCTGAAGGCGAAACCCAAGTATTATCTGATACGAGTGTATCAATGGCATGTTGGCCCATTTTTCCCGCTGGCACCCCTACTGTTGTTAGGCTCGGAACGGTATATGCCGAGAGTTCAATATTATCTATACTGACAACTGAAATATCCTGCGGCACCCGTAGTTCGTGCTCGTCAAGGCAATGCAAAGTTGCAATGCCTACCTCATCCGTTCCGGAACAGATGGCATCGAAAGGCTCACCAGACTGGATGAGTTGCGTACATACGGCATATCCCTTATCAGCTTCTGTCGCAATATAGATCAGACTTTTTTCTGGAGAAATCCCGTACTCCCAGAGCGCCTGTTGGTAACCCGCCACACGCTTATCATTTGGACCAAGATAGGCAACGCGTTTTCTGCCTAGCGTGAATAGATATTTCGTTGCTTGGAACGCAGCCTTCTGGAAATCAAATTGGATGGATGGCACACCGGGCCACTCCCAGTCGATACAGACTACGCGCTCGATGCGCTGTACAATTTCATCCATTAGTACTGTGTCACATGCAGATCGATGGAAAATCTGATTAAGCCCAATGAGAATAAGTCCTCGGATTTCGTTTCGATGGATAAACTGATCAAATATCACTGGATCACAGAAATCGTCATAGACGCGTATAAATTGAATATGCCAACCAAGTTCATAGACGCGATCGTGTATACTGGCAAGGATGCTCGCGTAATATGGGCGCCTAAACATATAATTGCCCGCAAGAATCACACCTATATAGTTTCCTGATGGATTATCATCCGCATGATGCAGAATTCGAGCGTGCTTGTTTGGTCGATATCCCAATTCGTTGATGGCCCACAACACGCGGTTTCGTGTCTCTTCCGAGACTTTGCGTGGGCTATTGTTCATCACATAGGACACGATGGAGCGGGTGACACCTGCAAGACGCGCGACATCAGCTTGTGTAACGATTTTACGACCCGAGGAATCTGTCATTGGCTAATCTGCTGCCCCTTCTCTGATAAACTTGGCAACCTTCGTGAGAAAGACAAAATTGGCTCCGCCAATGAAGTAATCCCTTAAGACTACTATGAAAAGGGTTAAGTATCTATCCGTAAACCCAATTGGGGGTTGAAAAAGATGACATATCTGCAAGAGATTGAAGTCGCCAAACACCAATCCGAGCGGATATCTCATGAACGAAAAGCTTACCAAGAAACCGAAAAATGTCGATTACTTTCACATTCCACGCCCGTTGTGACGCCGCCTCCGTCGTTTGCTGCCCAAGCCCAAACCGCATCCGCGCGGCGGCAGACCACCAGCAGATAACCGAGCGGTTATGAACGGAATTTGGTACGAGTTGTGGACGGGCTGTCAGTGGAAACCCATTCAGCACGGCTAGTTTGGCGTGTGCAGCAGCGTCTTGCATGAACGCTTTCAGGAATGGCAACGCAGCGGCATCTTCCTGAAGTTGCAATCAGGGCAAGTTTATAGTCTTGGAGACTATTCAATTTTTGAATGATTTCGATCCGCTGTTCATGCGATGGACGGACAAGCGGAACATTGAGTTTTGTATTCAGCAACAACATTGCATTGCCCTCTACATTCGATCACAAATTAAATCGTTGATTATGATAGTAGCACAGTGCTTATGGAATTTGTTGCGGTTCAGAAGATGATGAGCAAATTGCCAGCGTAAGCTGGTAGAAACTCTGGAAGCGAGAGACGGTTAACAACGGAAGAGAACATATTTACTGTACTTTCAAATACAGTACAATATAATTGTTCGAACGGGTCGCCGCACGTATCCTAGATATTTCAAACTTGAATTTGCTTTCCACAGAGCGCATTATCAAGCCCAACCTCGTCCAGTCGACTCTGTGAAGATAGAACTTCAAGCACAAGTTATTGAACTTCGCTCAAAAGGGTGGAGTTTTCCAGCTATTGCAAAGCACCTAAATGTTAGCGTGGGGACTGCGTGGAATATGTCTCATCACAAAAGCTAAAGGCTCTTTTCGCATATGACACATGGTGATAGCAGTTGTCACCTCACTATTTTCAGTTTTTGTTATCAGTTACGCCCGCGCTTAATGATTATATGTTAGTAATGTATCTATTGAGATCTACATCTTCTCTGTATAGGATTCCTTGATGATATACAATTGCTAACTGTCGGCTTTTGGTATTCAGTAGGTGACTATAATTATTGTTGTTCAAACAAATTTTTATTCGCATATACTATCCTGCCTGATCGATAAAGCTTAAGATTATATTATCGATCAGGTTGCTTCAGTTATACGCTATTGCGTTAATTTACTTTCTTATCCTTATATGCCGGTTTCACGGTCACGCTCTGAGTGGTCGTGCGGCCTTCACTACAAATGAGGGCTACCGCACCACCCAACAATGGATGATCGGTATCTTGAAATTCGAAGATAATCTGTCCATCAATCCAAGCTGTTAAGTTATTCTCATTCGCTTCTAGTTCCAGTTGATAGGTTTGTCCGAATTTCCATGCGTAAGGCTTGGATGTCAAGATATGGTCGCCATCTAATGCTTTGACCAGACTGACTGCCCCTTCCTTCGAGAGCAGCAGAGCATAATAACGCTTCATGCCCTGTACCCGAATGCCTAGCCCAGCGGCGAGTACCATATGTGGTGTTACATCAGCAC